>JAWVEW010000307.1:0-6613 GCA_033856495.1 Miltoncostaeaceae bacterium
CCGCGAAGAACGCGCGCGCGGTGGCTCCGGTCGCCGTCGGTCGGGAGATCGCGCCGATCGCCGCGCGCACCAGGCCCCGCCCGCCGGCGGTCGCCTGCCGCCAGGCCACGACGGCGTCCCCGGCCTCGTCCACCGCCACCGCCGGCTCGCTCGCGAGCTCGCCGGCGGCCGAGAGCGTGATCGGCGCCGTCCACCCGGCGCCGGGCGTGTAGGAGGTGACCTGCAGACCGGCCCGTGTCCCCCGGCCCCGCGTCCAGACGGCGATCGCGCGCCCGTCGCCGGTGACCGCGAGCTCGGGCCCGTCGAGCTGCTCCATCGCCCCCGCCGGCGCCGTGAGGCTGACCGCGGGGCTGAAGGGGCCGCCCGGGCGACGGGCCGCGGCGCGAACGGCGCCGTTCTCCAGCCAGGCCACCACCGCGTCCCCGCCCGCCCCCATCGCGACGGCCGGCGCGCTGGCCTGCCCGCTGCCGGAGAGCTGCGCCGGCCCGCCGAAGCGGCCGCCCGCGGGTCGCACCGCGACCTGGAGGATCGGCGAGCCGTCGTCGGCCGTCCCCACCCAGGCGGTGACGGCGTCGCCGTTGCGGTCGATGGCGACCCGCGGCGGCTCCCCCGTGAGCCGGTCCGCGAACGGGATCGGGGCGACCGGCGCCGTGGGGCCCCAGCCGGCCTGCGCCGCGCCCGGCGCGGCGGCGGCCAGCACGGAGGCCAGGGCGGCGGCGGCCCGGCCGCGCGGCGCCCTCATGCCACCGGGACCGGCTCGGGGGGGCGGGGCGCCGGCGTCGGCGCCTCGGCGCGGCGCCGGCCCGCGAGCCCGATCGCCGCGCCGGCCACGGTCCAGGTGTAGGGGTCCTCGAAGAGGGCGGAATACAGCAGGCTGTGCACCAGGATCGACGCCAGGAGCGCCAGCATGACCCACTCCGCCAACCCCTGGGCGCCCGGCGCGCGCGCCGACCGGACGATCACGACCGCGGTCCACGAGATGAGCGCGAGGAGGAGCGCGAAGCCCACCGCCCCGAGCTCGGTCAGCACCGTGACGGGGGCGTTGTGCGAGATGATCACCCGGGTGCGCGCGCGCTCGCGCCGCGTGAGGCGCTGCTGGTACTCGGCCTCGAAGCTCCCGAGGCCGGTGCCCACGACGGGCGCCTCGCGCCAGATCTCAACCCCGCCGCGCACCAGGTCGAGGCGCCCCTCGCTCACGCGCTCGAAGCGGGCGCTGGAGGTGAAGGCGCGTCTGACGTTGTGGCTCCGCAGCGCCGCCGCCGACCCGAGGACGACCAGCACCAGGCCGCCGACGGCGAGCGTCCGCCGCGTGCCGAAGGCCCGCACCGCGAGCAGCGCCAGGCCCACCATCAGCGCCAGCGCGCTCGAGCGCGAGAAGGTCACGGCCAGCCCCCCCAGGTAGCAGGCCGCCAGGCCCGCGAGCGCCAGCAGCGTGCGGCGGCTCGTCGTCGCCAGCGCCACGCCGACGGTGACCAGCAGCGCCAGCACCAGGTATCGGCCGAGGATGTTCGGGTCGTAGAAGATGCCGTTGACCCGGAAGAAGCTGCTGTAGACGTTCGACTGCTGGAGGCGGTGGTTCCAGAAGACCTCGCGCGTCAGGTACTGGGCGATCGCGAAGAGCGCCACCGGGACCGCCATCGCCAGCGTCGTGACCGCCAGCGCCCGCAGCGCACGCGCCCGCGGCCACCAGGCCACCACCAGCCGGTAGAGCACCACGAACGGGATGTAGAAGGCGACCGCCTTGATCGCGGCCTGCGACCCGTCGCTGCTCCACACCGTCGAGAGCAGCGTGAACGCCACGAAGGCGGCGATCGGGAGGTCGAGCGCTGCGCCGCGCTCGCCGTCCGGGCCCAGGCGCCCCCGGGCGCGGCCCCACAGCCAGGCCGCCAGCCCCACGGCGATCACGGCGTACAGGGGCACCAGCAGGTTGGCCTCCCGGCCGCCGACGGTGATCGGCACGCGGAGCGGCAGCACGAGGGCGAGCAGGACGAACCAGGCGGTGGGCCGCCGCAACGTGAGGCGCACGAGCAGCACGAAGGCCGCGACCCCGGCGGCGACCGCCAGCACCGCCGCGACGGCCGTGATCGGGCGGGAGAGCACCCGGGAGACGTCATGGGCGACCCGGTCCGGGATCAGGGTCACGGCGAGGGCGACCCAGCCGGCCACCAGCAGCGCCAGTCCGGCCGCCCGGCGCGCGAGCGGCAGCGGGCCCCGCTCCGGCCGCACGAGGAGGGCGACGCAGCCGGCGGCGGCCGCGACCGCGGCGACGTCACGGGCGAGCGGGACGGCGCTCATCGCGGCCGTCCTCCCGCCGTGAGCGCGATCAGGGCGCGTCCGGACCCGACGGTGGCCACCAGCCACAGCGCCGAGGGGCGCAGCCGGCCCGGCAGCCGGACGCTCACCCGCCCGGCCGGCCCGCGCGCGCCCGCGCCGACGCGCGGCCCCAGCGGCCGGTCCAGCGAGCGGCCGGGGGTGGCGGCGCGGCGATAGAGCGCCAGCCGGGTGGGTGTGGAGGGCGGCACCGGCGTGCCGTCGACCCGCGTGAGCCGGACGCCCACGCGGGCGCCGGCCCGCGGCGAGGCGGCGGGCCTGCCCACCAGGTGCCCGACCCAGCAGGTGCGCTCCCGCACCACCCGGTTGCCCGCCCTGTCGCCGAACGTCAGCCGCATCAGGTAGAGGCCCGGCCGCACCGCGCGATCGCTCGCGGTGAGGCCGTCCCAGACCCAGCGGAGCGTCTCGCCCGCGCCCAGCGGCCGCGGCCCCACCGCGGCGACCGCCGCGCCGCCCATCGCCTGGTCGGCCGGAACCGCCTGCAGTGTCACGGCGCCGTCCTGACCGGCGGTGACCTCGGCCCGGCACTCGCCGCCGCCGGGGCCGGTGATCGCCGCGGACTGCACGACCAGCGCGCTCGGACGGGGCGCGCGCGTGTCGATGCGGATCGCGCGGCTGGCGCTGAAGCGCTTGGGGCCGCCGTGCGCCCGCAGGTCGATCGTGTACGCGCCGTCCGGAGCCGCCCGATCGGACTCGTCGCGGCCCGCCCAGGCGAGGCTGATCCAGCCGGGGCGGCGCAGGGCCTCGGTCAGCAGCGCCCGGACGACCCGCCGGCGGCGGTCGCGGATCGTCACGGTGACCCGGCCGGGCCGGCTCACGCGCACCGAGATGCGGGCGAGGTCGCGCCGTCCGTCGCCGTTGGGCGAGAAGAGCGCGGTCGAGCGGAAGCGGGTCACGATCGACGGCGAGGACGGGGAGGCGAAGGGCAGGATCAGAACGCCGGCGGCGATCGCGAGCGCCGCCACGATGGCGCCCCCGAGGATCCCGCCCCTCGCCCGCCGGCTCACGGGATCGCTCTCAGCCCCAGGCAGACGTAGAAGCCGAAGCGGCCGACCGGTGTTCGCGACAGCGCCACCTCGGCCGCGCGCACGGGACGCAGCCGGTAGAGGCGGCCGAGCTGCGAGCCCACTCGTCCGCCCGGGCGGAAGAAGATGCCGCGCCGGCTGACCGCCACCAGGCCGGCGGCGGCGCCGTGGCTCTCGATGTCGGTCCAGGTCTGCCAGTCGTCGACCGGCGCCAGCGACAGGCGGATGCCGGGCACGCGCTCGGCCAGCCAGCGCCGCGCCCCCGGGAGGCTGCGCCGATTGGGCGTGGAGACCACGATCAGCCCGTTCGGGGCCAGGCGGGCGCGCAGCGCGCGCAGGCAGGCGCGCGGGTCCTCCAGGTGCTCCAGGACGTCGGTCAGCGTGATCAGGTCGAAGGGCCCCTCGGGGGGCTCGTAGGCGCTGCCCACCTCGGCACGCAGCCGCCCGTCGGCGCCGATGGCCCGCAGCCGCTCGCGCGCGTGCTCCACCGATCGCGGCGAGAGGTCGATCCCCACGCCGGAGAACCCGCGCCCGGCCAGCCGCTCCAGCAGGTAGCCGGTCCCGCAGCCGACGTCGAGCGCGCGCCCGGCCGGCCGCGCGTGGCGGTCCACGGTCTGGAGGACGAGCGTCATCCGGCTCTGCAGGTGCCAGCTGCGCCGCTCGGCCGCCACCAGGCGCGGGGCGGCGCGGTCGTAGTAGTCGCGGACGCCCTCGAGGACGTCGGTCACGGCGCCCATCCGGGCGGCAGCGGCGGACTCGAGCCGGCCAGCTGCGCGAACGCCGCGTAGGCGGGCTTGGCGCTGGCGTCCGCGCGCAGGAGGCCGCCGGTCCAGTACGGGTTGTCTTGCAGGTTGAACCACACCGTCAGCTGCACGCGCGGGAAGCGGGCGGCCTGCTGGAAGGTCTCGCGGAGCCAGGCGGCCTGCTGGCGCTCGCTGACGAAGTAGCGGTGGTAGCGGTTGTAGCTGGTGTGGTAGCCGGTCTCGGTGACGTAGATCGGGATGCCCTTCCGGAGGCGGTCGACAGCGCGGGCCAGCGCCCGCATCGTGGACCAGGAGGGGAAGAAGGTGGCCCTCGAGGGGGAGCCGATCGGGTAGACGTGCTGGCTCCAGGCGTCGATCGGCGGCCGCTGGCGCGCGAGCTGCTGGATGAAGGTCAGCGTACCGACGCTGGAGTCGGCCGATGCGCAGACCCGGCTCGTGTCCCCGACCGGCCCCGCCACGCCGCCCACCACGATGGCGTCGGGGTTCGCCGCCCGGATGGTGCGGTAGGAGGCGGCGAGCAGCGCCGCGTACGTCCGGGGCGAGTCGAGCGCGTAGCGCGATCCGACCTTCCTGCACTGCGGGAAGTAGAACTGGCCGAGGTTGGGCTCGTTCCAGACCTCGATCCGCCGCAGCTCGGGAAGGTGCCGGCCCGCGTTCAGGGGGTCGGGCCAGGCGCCGGAGTAGCGGCGCCCCAGCGCGCCCGCGAAGGCGGCCCCGTCCGCGGCCCGCGGCGCGGCGTTCGGCGCCCCGCTGCGCGTGGCCCAGGGCGGCGTGACGTAGAAGTCGGCGATCACGCCGATGCCGCGCGCGGCCAGGCCGCGGAAGATCGCGTCGTAGCGAGACCAGCGGTAGGCGGCGTCGTCGGGGTTCGTCGGGTCGCGCGGCCGCGCCGGCGCCACGTCGGCCCACGACACGTCGACGCGGGTCATCCGGACGCCGGTCGCGGCCAGCCCGTCAAGCCGCGCCTCGAGCTCCGGCCCGTCGACGGTCTGGATCCTGTCGTCCTGGAGCCCGACGAGCGAGGCCCGGGCGGGCGCCGCGCCGGCCGCCAGGGCCAGCGCCGCGACGAGGGCGGCGGCCCGTCGGGTCACGCCAGCCCCGTCAGCCACACGCGCGTGGAGCGCGGGGCCCCGCCCGGCCGGGCGGGGGCGGCGACCCGCTCGAAGCTCGCGACCAGGCGTGAGCTGACGGCGACGGCGGCCACCGGCCCGGCGGCGCGGCGCACGAGCCGCAGGCCCCGGAGCCCGGCGAGCACACGGCGGCCGTCCGCCAGCGCGACCGCGCCGCCGCCGACCGCCAGCTGCGGCAGCCTCGCGCCCCGCCAGACGACGCGCCGCCGCAGCGTCGGCAGGTCGTAGCGCGCGACCTCGACGCCCGCGCCCGCCCGCGCCGCCGTGACGACCACCCCGGCGGAGGCCATGACCGCGAGCGTCGGGCCGGGCTGGGGGAGGGCGCAGACGCCGTCCACGCCGGCGTCGGAGGGCACGCCGACCTGCACGGTGGTGGACGGGGGGGCGCCGGGAAGGGCGGGGCCGTCCGCCCAGGCCGCGATCCCCGGCGCGAGCGCCGCCAGGCCCGGGGCCGGCCGGCCGGGGAAGGGCGCGTCCCGCCTGTCGAAGCCCGGCGCGACCGACGGGTCGGTGCTCACCAGCCTGAAGCCGCCGCCGGCGCCGGCGCCGGGCGCCAGGAGGATGCGGGCGCGGGCGCCGTCCACCGCCGCCGCCAGCGCCACGGGGGCGTCGCTGCGGCCGTCGCTCTCGAGCACGGACTGGACGTCCGCGGCGTCGCAGCACCAGACCACCGGCGGGGCGAAGCCGCGCCCGCGCGCGATCACGACGAAGCGGCCGCCCCCGGCGCCCACGACGCCGGCTGCGGTCATGGGGCCGGCGCTCGTGCGCACCACCACCACGTCCGCCGGGCGGCCCCGGAGGCGCCCCGACGCCGTGAGAGGCGCGCGGTAGACGTCGGTGCGCTGGTAGCCGAAGCGCGGCAGCCGGACCGCCGCCGAGGCTCCGTACACGAGGCTCGTCCCGCTGAAGTCGGCGCCGATCGCGTCCCAGCCGGCCAGGGTGAGGGCCGGGGCGCGCGCGGCCGGTGCAGGGCGCGCGCCGACCGCCGCCGGGGCGGCTGCGGCCAGGAGGGCGACGAGACCGGCGAGCGCCCGGTGCGCCGTCACCCGGCCCGCAGCCGCGCGACGGCCTCGCCGAGCAGCGCCTCGCTGGCCGCTGCCCGGTCCGGCGCAGCGAGCGGCGTCATGTTCGTGAGCTGGACGTGGCGCGCGCCGGCCGCGACGAAGCGCCCGATGCCGGCCGCCACCTCGTCCGGGGTGCCGTGCAGCACCGCGTCGCGGACCACCTCCCCCGGCACCGCCGCCGCCAGCCGCAGGGCCTCCTCGCGGCCGTAGGTGGTGGGGAGGAAGGAGGTCAGGCCGAACGCGCCCTTCCCGAGCGGGTGGACCGCGCCGCGGGCGGCGAACGCCTCGGCCGGGCGGGT
>JAWVEW010000308.1:0-8483 GCA_033856495.1 Miltoncostaeaceae bacterium
CACGCGCGTGCTCCGGACTGCCGTGCGCTTCCTGGCACCCCGGACCGGCTGAGCGCCGCCCCCGCTCACTCGCGAAAGCCCGAGTTCGCGATGAAGTCGCAGAAGTTGGGCTTCACGTACCCGGGAACCTTCGCCTCCAGGATGTCGGTGTTCATCGTGCCGAAGGTCGTGTCCGGCTTGGAGCGCATGCCGTCGGCGAACGCGTCGACGATGCCCGCCTTGAAGCCCGTGCGCGGATGGGCGGCCACGACCTCGTCGCGGACGGCCGCCGGCACGTCGTCGAAACCGATGCCGAGGACGTCGAGCTCGACGCCGGCGGTCACCAGCGCCACCTCGGGCTGCTTGTAGCGCGGGACCTCCGGGGTCGTGTGCAGGGCGATGGACTCCCAGACCGTCATCACCTCCTCCTCCGGAACGCCGCGCTCCTCGAGGAACCGCCGCGCCGCGTTGGCCCCGTCGATCTCGAACCGCTCGTCAGGGCTGCGGTGGCCCTCGACGAGGCCGATGTCGTGGAACATCGCCCCGACGTAGAGCAGCTCGGCGTCGAACCGCAGTCCGCGCTCGGCGCCGATCAGCGCGCCCCAGAGGAACACGCGCCGCGAGTGGTCGTAGAGCAGCCGCGGGGCCGTGTCACGCACGAACTGCGTGACGTCCTCCGCGAGCCTGCTGTCCGGGATCCCGATCCCGGCGATGGTCGTGGCGGGTCGGCGTAGGTCGCGCATGGAAGCCCCTCGTGGTTGCGGTCAGACGTGAAGGCGGCGTGGCCCCCGCCGGCGCCCGCCCATCTCGAACACCGATCGGAGGACGACGTTCACGAGCCAGATGACGATCGTGCCGAGCACCGCGGCGCCGAGGCTGTCGATCCGGAAGCCCGGCACCAGCCAGCCGGTGAGGTAGAGCATCAGGAGGTTGATGAAGAAGAGCGCGATGCCCACCGTCACGATGATCACCGGCAGGGAGAGCACCGTCAGGATCGGCTTCACCAGCCAGTTGACGATCCCGAAGACCAGCCCGGCGATCACGAGGTCCCGGCCGTTCCGGTAGTCGATGCCGGTCAGGAGCCTCGCTGCCACCCAGAGCGCGGCGACGTTGAACGCCCAGCTGATGAGGAGTCGTACGCCGTGGGGCATGTCCAGATGGATATCGACCGGTGCCCCACCAGCGGGCTGTCCCTTGGACCAGTCGCCGGCGGTCCCGCGGCTGGACGAACGCGACAGCGGCCCGCAGCGCGGCGGAGCCTGCCGGCGCCGGGGGGCCGGTAGGCTAGGCGGCGATGCCGAACGCGATGCTCGCCGGACTGCCCCGGCTCGTGCGGGTGGCCGACGAGGTGCGCGCGCGCGGCCAGGCGACCCTGTCGGTCGGCGCCGCCGTGGCCGTCTACTGGGTCTGCCTCTGGCTGCTCGACCAGCCCGTGTCGCCGCTTCGGACGCTGATCGCGTTGCTGATCGCGGGCCTGCCGGCGAGCCTGATGGCCTCGGTCGGCAGCGGACGGCGGCTCGCCGCGGTCCGGAAGGACCTGCGGCCCCCGCCGCGGGTGGCGGTCTACGAGACGATCGCCGACGGGCGCGAGCGCCGGGCCCGGCTGGCCGGGATCCTGCTGCTGGCGGCGGTCGTGCTGCTGGTCTTCGACCGGCTCACGACCGGCGAGGGCACGATGGCCGGGCTCACCACCGGCTTCTTCATCAGCGTCGGCGTCGTGGACCTGCTCGAGGCGCGCCGCTGGGCCGAGGCCGAGCGGGCGCGCGCAGTCCGCCTCTACGTGGTGGTGCGGCCCAACGCGATGGTGGCCAGCTACGGGCCCACCGACGTGTACGAGGTGCCGCGCGCCGACGCCGACCGCGACGAGGAGCCGGTCGAGAGCGGTTTCGAGCGCTGACGGACCGTCAGCCGCACCAGGTCGCGGCGAAGGTCCCCCGGAAGGCGTAGGCCGATCGGCCGGCGCCGACCCGCGGCACCGTCAGGCGGCCGCGCCACAGCGCGTGGCGGGCCGTGTCCACGCGGGTGAGCACGAGCCGCACGCCGCGCTGGCCGACGTAGGTGCTGCCGGTCGACACGAAGCTCGCCTGGACCAGCCCAACGGCGGGCGGCGCGAGCGCCCGGCCGACCGGCAGCCGCCGGCCCGGCCTCGGGGTGACCAGCGCGACGACGTAGGGGGCCGGGATGGCGGCCGGGTCGCCGATCGCGGCGCAGCCCACCCGCCGCGGGGCGAGCGTGATCCGCAGCTCGCCGTACCTCCGGTCGAAGCCCACCAGCGCCGCCCGCGCCCGGAACGGCGCGCCCATCACCAGCCCGCCGCCTCCGGTCGTCTCCAGCCCCGAGCCCTGGCGCTGCTGGGGATAGGGCGGCCCGGCCAGCGCCGGTCCGGCGAGGATGGCGAGCGCCGCCAGGGCGGCGGCGGCGCATGCCGGCCGCCGCCTCATCCGGCGCCGTCGAGCAGGGCGTCGGCGATGCGCTCGGCGGCGTGGCCGTCGCCGTAGCTGAGGGGCCGCTCGGCCGGCATCGCCACGTCGGCCAGCGCAGCGCGAGCACGCGCCGCGTCCATCCCCACCAGGCGGTTGAAGCCCCCCGACACCGTCTCCACCCACTCGGTCGTGTCGCGCAGCGTGATGCAGGGGACGCCGTGGAAGTAGGCCTCCTTCTGCACGCCTCCGGAGTCGGTCAGCACCGCCCGGGCGCCGATCAGCAGGGCCGTGAAGTCGAGGTAGCCGACCGGCGGCGAGAGGCGAAGGCCCGACCGCTGCGCCAGGCGCCCCCAGAGGCCGGCGCCCTCGAGCCGGTTGCGGGTGCGCGGGTGGACCGGGAAGACCGCCGGCTCGTCGATCGCCTCCACCAGCGCCACGAGCGCAGCGAGCGCCTCGGGGGTGTCGGTCGCCGCGGCCCGGTGGACCGTCAGCAGCACGTAGCCCCCCGGCTCGAGGCCGAGGGCGCGGGGCCCGGGGCGGGCCGCCGCGAGCGGCGCGAACATCAGGCAGGCGTCGTACATGACGTCGCCGACGCGATGGACGCCCGCCTCGATGCCCTCGTGCGCCAGGTTCGCCACCGCCGCCTCAGTGGGGCAGAAGCGCAGCGCCGCGAGGTGGTCGGCGACGATCCGGTTCTGCTCCTCGGGCATCCTCAGGTCGAACGAGCGCAGGCCGGCCTCCACGTGGGCGAGCGGCAGCGCGAGCTTGGCCGCCGCCAGGGCGCCGGCGAGCGTGGTGGTGGTGTCGCCCGCCACCACGACGACGTCGGGCCGCTCGGCGACGAGCACCGGCTCCAGGCGCTGCAGCATGGCGGCGGTCTGGGCCAGCGGGCTCCCGGGCCCGACGCCCAGGGCGTGGTCCGGCGCGGGGATGCCCAGCTCCTCGAAGAAGAGGTCGGCCAGCTCGCGGTCGTAGTGCTGGCCGCTGTTCACCAGCACCTCGCGCACCCCCTGGCGCGCCCGGAGGGCTCGCGAGATGGGCGCCTGCTTGACGAGCTGGGGCCGGTTGCCGACCAGCGAGAGCACCTTCACGAGCGGCGATCGTAGCCCGGGCGGCGCGGCGGCGTCTCCGCTCCCGCCGGGGGGTATGCTCGGGCCGTCGTCGCCGGGAGGAGGCCGATCGTGTCCCTGCTTCGGTCGGGAGGCCCGCTCAGTGGATGGCCGGTGCTGCGGCAGATCGCCCGCCGCGATGCCGCCGGCCTGGGCGAGACCGCGATGTCCGAGCGCACGCGGACCCTCGCGCCGCGCACGCGGGACGCCGACCGGGTCGTCCGCTCGCTGTGCCCCTACTGCGCGGTCGGCTGCGGCCAGCTGGTCTTCGTGAAGGACGAGCGGATCACGGACATCGAGGGCGACCCGGACTCCCCGATCTCGCAGGGCTGCCTCTGCCCCAAGGGCGCCGCCACCTTCCAGCTCGTGACCGGCTCGCACCGCCTGCAGCAGGTGCTCCACCGGCGCCCGGGCGGCACGGAGTGGGAGCCCATCCCGCTCGACCGGGCGATGGAGATGGTGGCCCAGCGCGTGCGCGCCACCCACGCCGCGACCTGGCGCGAGCGGGACGACGACGGGCTGGAGGTGCGCCGGACGATGGGGATCGCGCACCTCGGCGGCGCCACCCTGGACAACGAGGAGAACTACCTTCTCAAGAAGCTCTACACGGCGCTGGGGGTCGTCCAGGTCGAGAACCAGGCCCGCATATGACACAGCTCGACGGTCCCCAGTTTGGGGACCTCGTTCGGGCGAGGCGGGGCCACGACCTTCCAGCAGGACCTGGCGAACTCCGACTGCATCCTCATCCAGGGCTCCAACATGGCGGAGTGCCACCCGGTCGGCTTCCGCTGGGTGATGGAGGCCAAGCGGCGGGGCGCGACGATCATCCACGTCGACCCCCGCTTCACGCGCACCAGCGCGGTCTCCGACGTCCACGTGCCGATCCGGGCCGGCAGCGACATCGTGTTCCTGGGCGCGCTGATCGCCCACGTGATCGAGAACGAGCGGTACTTCCGGGACTACGTGGTCAACTACACGAACGCCCCGGCGCTCGTCTCGCAGGACTTCCGGGACACCGAGGACCTGGACGGCCTCTTCAGCGGCTGGCTGGAGGACGAGGGGCGCTACGACAACGCCTCGTGGCGATGCGAGGGAGCCGATCACACGCTCCAGAGCCCGCGCTGCGTCTTCCAGGTCACCCGCCGCCACTTCGCCCGCTACACGCCCGAGATGGTGGAGGAGGTCTGCGGCGTCCCCAGGCACCTGTTCGCGCGGGTGGCCGAGGCGCTGTGCGCCAACTCGGGTCGCGACCGCACCTCCGCCATCTGCTACGCCGTGGGCTGGACGCAGCACTCGGTCGGCGTCCAGTACATCCGCACCGCCGCGATCCTCCAGCTGCTCCTGGGGAACATCGGCCGCCCCGGCGGCGGCATCCTGGCCCTGCGCGGCCACACCTCGATCCAGGGCTCGACCGACATCCCGACCCTCTTCAACCTGCTGCCGGGCTACCTGCCGATGCCCAGGGCGAGGGCCGACACCGACTTCGGCGCCTACGTCCGCAACCACCAGGCGGCGTCCGGCTGGTGGGCGGAGTTCCCCAAGTACGCGACCTCGCTGCTGAAGGCCTGGTTCGGGGACGCGGCGACGGCCGACGACGACTGGGGCTACGGGAACCTTCCGCGCCTGACCGGCGACCACTCGCACATGACGACGGTCGCCGACATGGCCGACGGCAAGGTGAAGGGCTACTTCGTGATGGGGGAGAACCCGCCCGTCGGCTCGATGCACGGGTCGCTGCACCGCAAGGGGCTGCGCCGGCTCGACTGGCTGGTGGTGCGAGACTTCGCGGTCACCGAGACCGCCGAATTCTGGCGCGACGCGCCCGAGATCGCGCGCGGCGAGATCCGCACTGAGGACATCCAGACCGAGGTGTTCTTCTTCCCCGCCGCCGCCCACACCGAGAAGGACGGCACCTTCACCAACACCCAGCGGCTTCTGCAATGGCACCACAAGGCGATCGAGCCGCGGGGCGCCTGCCGCAGCGAGCTGCACTTCGCCTACCACCTCGGGCGGCGCCTGAAGGCGCTCGCGGCCGGCTCGACCGAGCCCCGGGACCGCCCGATGCAGGCCCTGGCCTGGGACTACCCGACCGTCGGCCCGCACGAGGAGCCCGACGCCGAGGCGGTGCTGGCGGAGATCAGCGGCTACACCGTGGCCGACCGCCGGCCCGTCGCCGGCTTCACGGCGCTGGCCGACGACGGGTCCACCGCCTGCGGCTGCTGGATCTACTCGGGCTCCTACCGGGACGGCGTCAACCAGACCGCCCGCCGCAGACCCGGCCGCGAGCAGTCCTGGGTCGCCCCCGAATGGGGCTGGGCGTGGCCCGCGAACCGGCGCATCCTCTACAACCGGGCGTCCGCGGACCCGGAGGGCCGGCCCTGGTCGCAGCGCAAGGCCTACGTGTGGTGGGACCCGGAGGCCGGCCGCTGGACCGGCCACGACGTCCCCGACTTCATCGCCGACCGGCCGCCCTCGTACCGGCCGCACCCGGACGCACGGGGCATCGCCGCCATCTCCGGCATCGACCCGTTCATCATGAACGCCGACGGCAAGGGCTGGATCTACGCGCCCGACGGGCTGCTCGACGGGCCGCTGCCCACCCACTACGAGCCCGAGGAGTCGGTCGTCGAGAACGCGCTCTACGGGCAGCAGTGCAACCCGACCCGGATGGAGTGGCACCGGGGGGACAACCCCTACCACCGCGCCTTCGACGACCCCCGCTTCCCGTACGTGCTCACCACCTACCGGGTCACCGAGCACCACACGGCCGGGCCGATGTCGCGCTGGCTCTCCTGGCTCTGCGAGCTGCAGCCGGAGATGTTCTGCGAGGTGTCGCCGGAGCTGGCCCGCGAGCGCGGGCTGGTCAACGGCGGCTGGGCGACGATCACCACCGCCCGGGCCGAGATCGAGGCCCGCGTGCTGGTGACGGCGCGGATCCCGCCGCTGCGGGTGCGCCGGCGGCTGGTACACCAGATCGGCCTGCCCTACCACTGGGGGAGCAAGGGGCTCGCGCGCGGCGACTCGACCAACGAGCTGATCGGCTTCGTCGCCGATCCCAACTCCTCGATCCAGGAGTCGAAGGCGCTGACCGGCACGATCGAGCCGGGCCGGCGCAGCCGCGGCCGGCGCGCCCCGACCAGCG
Organism: Miltoncostaeaceae bacterium; assembly: GCA_033856495.1. Taxonomy (GTDB): domain Bacteria; phylum Actinomycetota; class Thermoleophilia; order Miltoncostaeales; family Miltoncostaeaceae; genus JAWVEW01. The sequence goes on from JAWVEW010000308.1 coordinate 6,654, forward strand.
GGCCGCTGGGAGGGCCCGGCGACGCCGACGGGGCTCCGCGCGACCTGCCCGCGGCCCGCGGGCGCGGCCACCACGGGGTGAAGACCGGCGAGGCGAAGGAGGGCGGCTCGGCATGAGCGAGCGCGGGGAGGCGCCGGGAGCGAAGGGCTTCTTCACGGACACCAGCGTCTGCATCGGCTGCAAGGCCTGCGAGGTGGCCTGCAAGGAGTGGAACCAGCTCCCGGACGACGGGCTGAACTTCACCGGCATGTCGTACGACAACACGGCCTCGCTCGGCGCCTCCACCTGGCGCCACGTGGCGTTCGTCGAGCGCTCGGTGCCGCTGGGCGGGCAGGAGACCGCCTCGCCCGGCCTCAGCTGGCTCTTCTCCTCCGACGTCTGCAAGCACTGCGAGCGCGCCGGCTGCCTGGAGAACTGCCCCACCGGCGCGATCGTGCGGACCGAGTTCGGATCCGTCTACGTCCAGCCGGACGTCTGCAACGGCTGCGGCTACTGCATCGTCGGCTGCCCGTTCGGCGTGATCGACCGGCGCGAGGAGGACGGCCGCGCCTGGAAGTGCACGCTCTGCTACGACCGCACGAAGGACGGGCTGGAGCCGGCCTGCGCCAAGGCCTGCCCCACCGACTCGATCCAGTACGGCGACCTCGACGAGCTGCGGGGGCGGGCGCGGCAGCGGGTGGAGGCGCTGCACGAGCGCGGCACCACCGAGGCGTACCTGTACGGGGCCGACGGCGAGAACCAGCCGGGAACCGGCGGGCTCGGGGCGTTCTTCCTGCTCGCCGACGAGCCCGAGGTCTACAACCTGCCGCCGGACCCCTACGCGCCGGCCCGGAAGGCCGGCCGCGCCTGGGCCGCGGCGGGCGCCGCCGCGCTGGGGATGGCGCTGGCCGCCCTCGGCGCCGCCGCGGGGGGGCGGCGGCGGCGGTGAGCGACGGCGGCGCGCCGCCGAACGACGGCCGCAACATCGACCCGACGCTGGGCCGCCTGGATGGCGAGGCGGCCGGCCAGCGGGCCCCCGCGCAGGGGGCCGGGGGGGCGGCGGCGTTCGCGGCCTGGACCGGGCCCTCGACCCACGAGCAGCGCACCTACTACGACCGCCCCGTCATCAAGGAGCCGGTGTGGAAGCCCACCGTCGCGGCCTACCTCTACGCCGGCGGGGCGGCGGGGGCGGCCGCGACGCTGGGCGCCGCGGCGCAGGCGCTCGGCGGCACGGAGCTGCGGGGAATGGTGCGGCGCTGCCGCTGGATCGCCGCCGCCGGCTGCGCCGTCAGCGGCGCCATCCTGGTCGACGACCTCGGCCGGCCGGCGCGGTTCCTCAACATGCTGCGGGTGTTCCGGCCCACCTCGCCGATGAGCGTCGGCTCGTGGGTGCTGGCGGCGAGCGGCTCGGCGGCGAGCGCGTCGGCGCTGCTGTCCGGCGCCGGCGGGCGCCTGGGCCGCCTGGGGGACGCGGCGGGCGCCGCCGCGGGGGTCCTCGGGCTCCCCCTCGCCTCCTACACCGGCGTACTGCTCAACAACACGGTGGTGCCGGTGTGGGAGCAGCCGCGGCGGACGCTGGCGCCGCTGTTCGTGTCCTCGGCCGTGACCGCGGCGGCCTCGCTGCTGGACCTCATGCCGGCGACCGCGCGCGAGCGGCGCGTCGCCCGCCGCTACGGGCTCGTGGGGCGGGTGGCCGAGCTGATCCTGGTGAGGGCGGTCGAGCGGGAGGCGGGGCGCGTCCCGCGGGTCGCGCGGCCGCTGCACGAGGGCCGCTCGGGCGCGCTCCTGAACGCCGCGGAGGCGCTCACGGGGGCGAGCCTGGCGCTCTCCCTGCTACCGCGCCGCCTGTCC
>JAWVEW010000309.1:0-4118 GCA_033856495.1 Miltoncostaeaceae bacterium
GAAGCCCGCCGAGCAGACGCCGCTCACCGCGCTGCGGCTGGGCGAGCTGGTCCAGGAGGCGGGGATCCCGGACGGCGTGGTGAACGTCCTGACCGGCGACGGGCGCACCGGCGCGGCGCTCGTGGACCACCCCGGCGTGAACAAGATCGCCTTCACGGGCTCCACCCCCGTGGGCCGCGAGATCGGGGCCAAGTGCGGCCGGGCACTCAAGCGCGTCACGTTGGAGCTCGGCGGCAAGAGCCCGAACGTGATCCTGCCGGGCGCCGACCTCGACGCCGCGATCGACGGGGGCTTCAAGGCCATCTACCGCAACGCCGGCCAGATGTGCAACGCGGGCTCGCGCCTCTTCATCCACCGCGACCAGTTCGACCGGGTCGTCTCCGAGATCGCCGACGCCGCACGCGCCGCACGGGTCGGGCCGGCGCTCGACCCCGCCACCCAGATCGGCCCGGTGGTGTCCGGCGACCAGCGGGACCGGGTGCTGTCCTACATCGAGGCGGGCCGGCAGGCCGGCGCGGAGACGGTCGCCGGCGGCGAGGCGATCGACGGGCCCGGAGGCGGCTACTACGTGCAGCCGACCCTCTTCACGGGGGTGAGCGACGACATGTCGATCGTCCGCGAGGAGATCTTCGGGCCGGTGCTGGTGGCGATGCCGTTCGACGACCTGGAGGAGGTGGCCCGCCGCGCCAACGACAGCGAGTACGGCCTGGCGGCCGGCGTCTGGACGCGCGACCTCTCGAGCGCCCACCGGATGGCGGCCCTCCTCGAGGCCGGGATGATCTACATCAACTGCTGGAGCGCGGTCGACCCGGCGGCGCCCTTCGGCGGGGTGAAGGCGTCCGGGGTCGGGCGCGAGATGGGCCACGCCAACCTCGACGCCTACCTCGAGGTCAAGACCGTCTGGACGTACCTGGGATAAGGTCGGCGCGCGATGCCGTCTGGGGCCGCCCGTACGATCGCACCACGGTCTCGATGACGCTCCTCGACGTCTCCACCCAGCCGGTCGCCGGAGGCGTCGCCCTGGTGCTCTCCGGCGAGCTCGACATCTCGGTCACCGAGCGGGTCCAGCGCGAGCTCGAGCGCATCGAGGAGGGCCGGCCGGGGATCCTGGTGCTCGACCTCGCCGGCCTGGAGTTCATCGACTCGAGCGGGATGCGGCTGGTGATGCTCGCGGAGCAACGCGCGCGCCGCGACGGTCGGCGGCTGGCGGTGGTGCCCGGTGACGGGACGGCACGGCGCCTGCTGCGCCTGCTGGGGCTCGAGCCCCGGCTGGACCTGGTGGAGGACCGGGCGCGCCTCGAGGGAGGCGCGCCGGGCTCCTGACTCAGGCGGCGGCGGTGGCCAGCCGGCGGGAGCGTCCCGCGCGGCCGGCCAGGAAGGGCTCGCCGACGCGCGCGAGCGCGCCCGCGCAGAGGCGCAGCGCCATCGCATAGCCGGCGTCGTGGTCCGCGCCGGTCATGGCCAGCGCGGTCGCCCAGCGGCGGCGGAAGAGGGTGGAGAGCTCTCGCGGGTCGTCGGTGATCACCAGCAGCGGCCGAGGATCGCTGATCAGCTCGCCGGCGACCGCCCGCCAGGCGGTTCCCGGGCCGCGGGCGTCGAGGACGACCACCTCGCCGGGGGTGAGATCGGTCCACGGGGCGGGGTGCGCGGCCACTGTCTCGTGCCCGAGCCGGTGCAGCGTGTGCTCGAGCTGACGACGGGCGGGGCCGGAGGGGCCGAGGACCAGGATCTCGAGGGATTCGTCAAGAGAGGCGTGAGACATAGGTTCCGTCGCTTCCTTTCGTGGGCACCTGGCCATTAGGACGCAACGACTGAACGAAGGTCGGGATTATGTTTCGGAAATCTCGGCCGTCCGGCCGGTGACGAAGGAGCGCACGCTGATCGTCCTCTACGAGTGGGCTGACTGCTGGAAGTGCGTCGAGGTGCGCGAGGCGCTCGAGCGCCTCGGCCTCCCCTACCGGACGGTCGAGCTCACCGGGAATCCCGCCGCGCGCGAGCTGCTGACGGCCCTCACCGGGATGCCGTTCGCGCCCGTCCTCATCGACGGCGAAACGGTGATCTGGGACCGCCGCCGCATCATCCGCCACCTGGAGGAGACCCACGGCGGGCTGACCGGGGCCCCCGAGCTGCCCACCTGGATGGGCGGGGTCCGCGCCCTCGAGCCCGAGGAGGCGGACCAGGCGCTCCCCTAGACGCGCCCGCGCAGGCTCAGGACGTTCTCGACGTACTGGCGCGTCTCCCCGTACATCCCCCGCTCCCGCACCGAGCGCAGCCCCTGGTAGTAGCCGGCGACGGCGACCTCGACGCTGCCGGCGTGGCGCAGGAGCCAGGCCAGGTAGCTGACGCCGGCCTCGACGTTGTCGCCGACCTGGCTCGCGTCGATCCGGCGCCCGAGCAGCGCGGGGCCGAGCCACTCCGCGGTCTCGGGCATGATCTGCATGACCCCCAGCGCTCCCACCGGGGAGCGCATCGCCTGCTGGAACCCGCTCTCCTGCCAGGCGACCGCCCTCGCGAGGGCCGGGTCCACCCCGTGGACCGCGGCGCTCCGGGCGATGAGCCCGGGGACGATCCCGGGGTCGACCCACGCCGGCGTCGCCGGCGAGCGCGCCGCGGCGGCGCCGGCCGGCATCCGCAGCAGGGCGCCCACGACGATCCGGTTGGGGTCGGAGATCCCGTTGGCGCCGGCGAGGGCGTCGGCGCTGACGCCCAGGCGGACGGCGATGCCCGAGAGGCTGTCGCCCGGGCGCACCCGGTAGGAGGCCCCCCCGCCAGCCGCGCCGGTCGCCGCGGTCGCCGCTGCGGGGAGCACCAGGCGCCGTCCGACCACGATCCGGTTGGGATCGCTCAGCCGGTTGGCGCGGGCCAGGGAGCGCGCGCTCACGCCGAGCCGGACGGCAACGCCCGAGAGGGTGTCCCCGGGCCGCACCCGATAGCCCCCGCCGCCGGCGCCCCGCGCCGGCGCCGGCGCCGGCGCGCGCCCCGGAAGGGTCAGGCGGCGCCCGGCGACGATCCGGTCGGGGTCGGCCAGGCCGTTGGCGCCGACGAGGTCGGAGGCGCTCACGCCCAGTCGTGCGGCGATGCCCGAGAGGGTGTCGCCGGGACGCACCCGATAGCCGTCCCCGGCGCCCGAGGCGGGGGCGGCGGCGGCCAGGGAGGCCGTCAGCGCGACGAGGAGACAGGGGAGCGCCCGGGCGCGGCGGCGTGCTGGGAATCTGGCCACGAGCACAGTTTTCGGCTGCTCGGAGTGGATTTCCAGCCCTCCCGACCCCTCCCCGCCTCCCTCTTTTTCACGCCCCCTCCCCCCCGGCTGGCCCCGCCCCCTCCCCCGGCCAGGGCAGGACCGGCGAGGGCCCCTTAAAGAGGGCCCGGAAGAAGGGGGGCGCTGCCAGAACAGGCGGATGGCCGATGCTGAAGGCCGTGTCCCACATGGGGCCGTGGGTCCATGACCGGGACGAGGCGCTCGCCGCGTCGTCCGCGCGGCCGGCGGGCGCGCCGACCCGCGATACTCCCGTCGTCCGCCCCGCCCGACCGAGGTTCGTCAGTGCCCAGGACCGCCGTCGTCAACAGCGCCCTCGCCTCCGCCTACGCGCTCGGCGACGAGCACCCGATGAGCCCGCTGCGCTACCGGCTCGCCTCGGAGCTGCTGGGCGCCTGCGGGCTGCTCGACCGCCCGGAGGTGGAGGTGATCGACCCGGAGCCCGCGAGCGAGGAGCAGATCCTGCGGGTCCATGCGCCCGCCTACGTCCGCGCCGTCCAGCGGCACGGCGCGGACCCCGAGCTGGCGGCCTCGTGGGAGGCCTCCCAGTGGGGGCTCGCCGCCGGCGGGGACACGCCTGCCTTCGCCGGGATGCACGAGGCCGCCGCGGCGGTCTGCGGCGCGGCCGCCGCGGCCGCCGCGGCCGTGTGGGAGGGGCGCGTCGATCGGGCGTTCTGCGCAGGCGGGGGCCTGCACCACGCGCTCGCCAACCGCGCCGCCGGCTTCTGCGTCTACAACGACTGCGCCGTCGCGATCCAGGCGCTGCTCGACGCCGGGGCCGAGCGGGTCGCGTACGTCGATGCCGACGGCCACCACGGCGACGGCACGCAGTGGATCTTCTACGAGGACCCGCGCGTGCTCA
>JAWVEW010000310.1:0-8191 GCA_033856495.1 Miltoncostaeaceae bacterium
CGGCCGAGCGCTGACTCGGTCGTCGTCAGGCGCGCGGGCTTGTTCAGGCGCGACGGCTAATAGGTGACCGCCTCCAGTTCCTCGCGCAGGTGCACGTGAGGCTCGCCCTCGACGCCGGCGCGGCCCATCGCCTCGCGCAGCGACGGGTCGGCGAGGAACGCCTCCGCCTGCTCCCGCGACCCGAACTCGGTCGCCACCACCAGGTCGTTGACGTCGTCCGGCGCCCGGTACACCCAGTGCCGGCGCGCACCGTGGGCGACCCGCACCGCCTCGTGCTCGTCGAAGACCGGCTTCCAGGCCGCGTAGTCGCGCACCCGGTGATGCACCACGAGGATCATCGCCACCCTCCCGTTCGCTTCCGCCTCCGCTCGCGCCCGGCGCGGTCCCTCAGGATCCCCCGCCCGCCTCCATCGGCGCGCTCCTGATGATGGGCGAGGCGTGGTGCAGGAGCAACCGCCAGCCGGAGGCGTCGAGCACGAACAGGTTCGTCGCGGCCACCTCCGCCACGGTGGACGGCCCGCCCGCGGCGCCGGCGCTCGTGATCCGCTCGACGCACGTCACCCAGGCCAACGGGTCGCTCACCTCGACCAGCGGCTCGGCGATCTCGAACTCGATGTAGCTGGTGTTGGCGAGGATCGCCTGCCAGCTCGCCGCCACGCTCTCCCACCCGCGCAGCCAGGGACCGCCCGGATGCAGGCAGGCGGCGCGGTCGCTGGCCTCCCAGCACGCCTCCATCGCCTCGAGGTCCAGCCGCTCGAAGGCATCGTAGAAGCGGCGGTTTGCCTCCAGGACCTGCGCCTTGACGACCTCTGGCGACACCCGGACCCCCGCCCTCGGGCGCTGCGACGTCAGTTCATCCGCACCCGCAGGTCCCGCACGGTCGCGAGCTGGATCTCGGTCTCGCGTCGCTCGGCGTCGTCCGGGCGATCGCCAAGATACGCGATCAGGGCCTGCTCGGCGTCGGCGTACCGCCCGACCGCCGCCAGCAGCGCGGCCCGCTCGCGCGGCAGCGGGCCCGGCTCCGGCGAGGCGACGATGCTCAGCTCGACGGTCCAGAGCGCGTCCCCCAGCCGGCGGCGGCGCAGGTAGGACCCGCGGAGGTTGGCCAGCATGCGCAGAAGCGTCTGCGCCGCGCCGATCGGCGCCAGGAAGGCGGGGTCGAAGGGCACGCCGGCGGTCTCCGCCACCCGCCGCTGGCAGTCGGCGACGCTCAGCTCGGCCCACGCGTCGAAGGGGTCGAGGTAGCGGGCGGGCTCGGCGGCGAGATCGGCGACGATGAAGTGCCCCGGCATCCCCACCGGGGCGACCGCAGCGCCCACGCGCTCGGCGACGGCGACGGTCAGCGCCGAGAGCGCGATCGGCAGCCCCAGGCTGCGGTCGAGCACGTCGTTGAGGAACGAGTTCCGCGGGTCGTCGTAGTCCTCGCGATCGCCCCGCAGACCCGCGTCGCGCAGGGCAGCCGCCACGGCGTCCACCGTCCCGCCGCGGCCCCGGGCGGTCTCCGCCAGCCGGTCGACCCGTGCGAGCTGGGCGGGCAGGTCGAGGGCCGGGTAGGCCTCCACGGCCATCAGCAGGTTCGCCTCGGCCAGGTCGGGCCGGGGGTCGGCCAGGACCTGCGCCAGCCGCTCGCGCGAGGCCGCGCTCAGGGCGCGCCCCGCAGGAGCGCGGCCTGGGCGTCCTGCGCCGCCACCCTGCACAGCGCCTGGACCACCTTCCGCGTCGCGGCCGCGGCCGGCGCGTCGGCGGAGAGGTCCACGTCCCGCGCCATTCGTGCCGCGGCCGCGACCGCGGGCCCCGGAGTCAGGCCGTCGGCGTCGCGCGCGGCCTGGGCGAGCAGCGCCGCGGCCACCGGGTCCTTGCGCACCAATGCGATCTCCGCCCGCGCCAGAGCGGCCACGAGCCGCACGGCCTCGATCGCGGTCACGCCGTGCCGGGCAGCCACGCGCCGAGGTTCCCGCCCATCACCCCCTCCCGCTGGTCCGCGCTCCAGCCGCGGAGCGCCGCCGCCAGCGCGACGAGCTGCAGGGCGCTCGCATGCTCGCCATAGGGCCGGTCGGAGCCGAAGCAGAGCCGCTCCGGGGCGATCTCGACGAGGTCGGGCAGGGTCGCCAGGGACGTGTCGAGCAGCACGCCCTGCCGGCCGGCGAGGCCGTCGCGGATGGCCCGGGCGTCGCCGCGGCCGCCGTGGGCGAGGATGAGCCGCGCCTCCGGCACGGCCTCCGCCAGCCGGGCCAGCGGCCCCGCCAGCGGGCGCGCGCCGAAGCCGGCGTGGATCATGACCGGCCACCCGCGCTCGGTCGCGGCCCGCACCAGCGCCACCGCGTCGGGGCCCTCGGGAGCGAAGCGCTGCGCGATCGGGTGCAGCTTCAGCCCCCGCGCCCCGCCGGCGGCCATGCGCTCCAGCGCCGCCGACCAGGCGCGGCGGGGATCGAGGCGGCAGAAGGCCACGATGCGGCCGGCGGAGCGGCGGGCCGCCTCGAGCACCGCGGCGTTGGCGGCCCCGAACTGGCCGTCCGCCCCCGGGTCGTTGGCGGGGAAGCAGACGGCGCCCGCGATCCCCCAGCGATCGAGGTCGGCGCGCAGGTCCTCCGCCGCGAGCCGGTGCCCGTCCCGGTCCCGGCCGAGGTGGACGTGCGCGTCCCACCAGGCGCCGCGGCCGGGCAGGGCGAGCGAGGCCTCGATCTCGGCCTCGAGCGCCGCCAGCTCCGCCACCGGCGCCCCGGCCCGCTCCAGCAGCAGCGCGTCCTCGCCCCAGACCCGCCTCACGCCAGCTCCAGGTCGCCGCCCTCGAACCCCCGCAGGCGCTCGCGCAACTCCGGCGGCATCTCGGTGGGGCGCCCGCCGTAGTCGTCGAGGCCGACCTGGACCAGCTCCGCCTCGGCGAGTTGCACCGGCAGCTCGCCGATCCGATCGACGCGGATGTGGAGGGTGTGGCTCGTGCGGCCGATGCGCGCCACGCGGACGAAGAGCTCCAGGGGGTCGTCGAAGACGGCGGAGGCGGCGTAGCGGATGGCGAGGGCGCGGATCACGTAGACGTGCCCGGGCGGCCCCAGCAGGTCGAGCCCCAGATTGCGCCGGTAGGCCATCACCCCCTTGTCCAGGTAGCGCGGGTAGCGGCCGTAGTAGAGGACGCCGCCGGCGTCGGTGTCGGCGAACTCGACCCGCGTCAGCGCGCTGAACTTGTAGGGACCGCTCACGGCCGCCGCCCGATGAGGAGCAGGTGCTCGCCGCCGGCGATGTCGACCGTGCGCTCCAGCGGGCAGCCCGCCGCCTCGAGCCACCGCCGGTAGTCGTGGAGCGCGTAGGTTCCTCCGGCGTCCGTGGCGAGCAGCATCGAGACCGCGAACCGGGCGGCGCGGGGGCTGCGGCCGCGCACGAAGTCCTGGACCGCCAGAACGCCGCCGGGCGACAGCGCGGACCCCGCTCGGGCCAGGAGCGCAGCGGCCGTCTCGGGCCCGAAGAGGTGCGAGACGTTGCCGAGATAGATCCCGTCCCAGGGCCCGGGTGGCAGCGCCTCGGTCATGTCCCCGGGCACGGCGGCGATCCCGCCGGCCTCCAGGTCCGAGCGCGTGACCTCCAGCGGGCCGGGCAGGTCGAGAACCGTCACCCGCCAGCCGGCGCCGGCGAGCGCGAACGCGTAGGTGCCGGGAGCGCCGCCCACGTCCAGCAGCCGGGCGCCCGGGCGCGGGGGCGGCAGCGCCGCCGCCAGCTCGGGGGCGCGCGGGCGGGCGACGTGGCGCATCGCGCGCACGAACCGTCCGTGCTCGCCGGGCCCCCCGCCCGGCGCCAGGTTCGCCACCGCTGCGCCGCTCTCGAGCACCTCCGGCAGGCGGAGATGGTGCTCGATCATCCGGGCCGATAGCAGCGCCTCGGCGGCCGGATCGCTGCCGTCGGGCTGGGGGCCCAGCAGCGCACGCCCCCGCGGCGTGAGCCGGTAGGCGCCGTTTCCGCCGCCGGCCGCGCCGTCGTCCCCCTCCAGGTACCCGAGCTCCTCGAGCGCCGCCGCCGTCACCCGCGCCGCGCGCGCGTCCAGCCCCAGGACGGCCGCGGCGGCATCGGGACGACCGTCGTCCGCGAGGGCGGCGACGAGGCCGCGACGGGTCGCCGCGGCGACGATCAGCACCTCACGCCAGTCCTCGGGCCGCGGCACCCGGACAACCTACCCCCCGGCGGCGCTGGTATCCTCGGATGCGTGAGGAGGCTGCGCCGATCGTCAGGCTCCGGCGGCTCGCGCGGCGGCCGGCGGCGCAACTACGCGCCCGCCGCCACCGGCGCCCGCAAGTTCGTGCCCACGGGCTGGGCCAACTGGCTCGGCGTCGTGCTCTTCGGGTTCGTCTGCGCGACGATGGTGGCCGAGGCGCTCGTCGCCGCCGCCGACGGCCGCGGCGCCGATCCGATCGCGGCCGCTCTCCTCGCGGCGCTCACCGGCTGGATGGCGTACCTGTTCGCCACCGGCCCCCGCCAGGACTAGCGGACCGCCCACGAACGTTTACCGGGTTCTGCCGGCTTCGCACGCATCGCGATGCTGCGTCCTCGGTCGCCCCGTTATTTCCAGTAGCGGCGGCTCCCTGCGTCCTTGCCTCGCACGGCAGAACACCGGCCACGTTGGTGGTTGGCCCACTGGCGGACCGGCCACGCTGGTGGTCGGCCCACTGGCTACCGCCTCAGCCCGGGGTGCGCGGCGCGCACCTCCTCGAGCCATGCCGGCCAGTCGGCGCTGATCCCGAAGTCGGCCGCCAGCGTCATCAGGCGGTCGAGGTCGGGTTCCCGGCCGCCGGCGAAGAGCGGCGCCGCAGCCGGGAAGAAGCGCTCGAAGCCCGCCGGCGCGAAGATGGCCAGCAGGCGGGCCGGATCCGGCTCGACGTTCCAGAACATGTGCGGAACCCCCTGCGGCGCGACCAGCTGGGCGCCCGCCTCGGCCCAACCGGTCTCGTCGGCGACGCGCACCCCTATGCGCCCGTCGAGGACGCGGACCACCTCGTCCTCGCGGGCGTGCGCGTGCGGCACGACGAACCCGCCGGGCTCCACCAGGAGGTCGACCAGGGAGACCCGGCCGCCGGTCGCCTCCCCCGGGACGACGACCGTCGCCCAGTAGCCGCCCAGCCAGTGCCGCGCGCCCGAGCCGGCGGCGACGATCGCCCCCGACCGGCGGGGATCGTCCCGTCCGGCTACCCCGACGAGGCCACCACCTCGGCGCGACAGGCCGCGTCGCCCAGCGCGCGGGTGGTCGTGGCGCTGAGGCGCGCCTTGGGACTGAACACCGAGAGGAGCCCCCGCCAGATGGCGCGGTCGAGTGCGCAGATGCGCCCCGGGTCGTCGAAGGCGACCTCCTCGAACGGGCACGAGCAGGCGGTGAAGGCGGCCGGCCCGTCCGTTCGGGCCGCGAACCCGTAGCGGCTCAGCATCCGCACGACCTCGCCCACCGCGGCGGCGGTGGGGTCCTCGTCGGCCGTCGCGGACTCCTGGACGCCGGCATCCTCGCGGCGGGCCAGCTCGGCCAGGCCCAGCTCGCGCCCGAACTCGTAGCCCACGCGCTCGAGGGCGGAGTCGGGCGGCCCCTCCCGCAGCACCCGCAGGAGGAGCGAGGCCAGAAGGTCGTAATGGCGCTCCGGCAGCGACACCGACAGCCCGGTGCTGGCGAGCGCGTAGCGCTTGGGCGGACGCCCTGCGCCGGGGCCGGCGCGGCCGGCCGCGCGTCGGAAATCGGCGTCCAGGAAGCCGTGCTCCACGAGCTTGTCGAGGTGGAACCCGGCCAGGCGGCGCTCGATGCCCACGGCGTCGGCCACCTGGTCCTTGGTCTGGGCCGCATCCGCGGCGCGCACGGCGAAGAACACCCGGCGGCGGGTCGGATCGCCCAGCGCGTCCGCCAGCCGCTGGATGTCGCGCTCGGCGCGCTCGTTCGGGCCACCCTCCTGGCCGGCCATCTCACGCCCCCCCACATCGCCACCGGCGCCGTTTTGGGAGGATACACCCGGCCTGCCCGGTGGCAGCCGTCCCTGGCTGCCGCCCCCCTGGCGCGGCGACAACCGGAAACAGCCGTTTCCACTAGACTCGCCGCCGTGCCGGCTGCGCCCTTCCGGGTTTCCGGTCATGGGCGTAACCTATAGAAACGCAGCGAGAGAGCCCCGCGCAGGAACCCACGGCTCCGACGAGGAGGACCTGTGTCCACCACCAAGCCCCCCGACATCGATCTCGGCCAGTACAAGTTCGGCTGGCACGACCCGGCGCACTACGTCTTCGAGCCGAAGCGCGGCCTGAACGCCGACGTCGTCCGCGAGATCTCCCTGCTCAAGGGGGAGCCGGAGTGGATGACGCGGTTCCGCCTGCGCGCGCTGGAGATCTTCGAGCGCAAGCCCCTGCCCACCTGGGGCGGCGACCTCACCCAGATCGACTTCCAGAACATCTACTACTTCATCCGGGCCTCGGAGAAGCAGGGACGGACCTGGGAGGAGGTGCCCGAGGACATCAAGAACACGTTCGACCGCCTGGGCATCCCGGAGGCCGAGCGCAAGTTCCTGTCCGGCGTCAGCGCGCAGTACGAGAGCGAGGTCGTCTACCACTCCATCCGCGAGGACCTGGAGAAGAAGGGCGTCATCTTCTGCGACTGCGACACCGCCCTGCGCGAGCACCCCGACCTCTTCCGCGAGCACTGGGCCACCGTGATCCCGCCCGGCGACAACAAGTTCGCGGCGCTGAACTCCGCGGTGTGGTCCGGCGGCTCCTTCATCTGGGTGCCCCCGGGCGTGCAGGTGGAGATCCCGCTGCAGGCCTACTTCCGCATCAACGCGGAGAACATGGGCCAGTTCGAGCGGACGCTGATCATCTGCGAGCCGGACTCGTTCGTGCACTACGTCGAGGGCTGCACGGCCCCGGTGTACTCGAGCGACTCGCTCCACTCGGCGGTGGTCGAGATCATCGTCAAGAAGGGCGCCCGCTGCCGCTACACGACCATCCAGAACTGGTCGACCAACGTCTACAACCTCGTCACCAAGCGCGCGGTGGCCCATGAGCGCGCCACCATGGAGTGGGTGGACGGCAACCTCGGCTCGCGCCTGACGATGAAGTATCCCGCGGTGTGGCTGGTCGGCCGGCACGCGCGCGGCGAGGTGCTGTCGGTGGCGATGGCCAGCGAGGGGATGCACCAGGACGCCGGCGCCAAGATGGTCCACGTCGCGCCGGACACCTCGAGCACGATCATCTCGAAGTCGATCTCACGCGGCGGCGGGCGCACGAGCTACCGCGGCCTGGTGAAGGTCGAGCCGGGCGCCAAGCGGGTCAAGGCGAACGTGCGCTGCGACGCGCTGCTGCTCGACGAGGAGAGCCGCTCCGACACGTACCCCTACATGGACATCCAGGAGGAGGACACCCAGATCGGCCACGAGGCCACGGTGTCGAAGGTCGGCGACGACCAGCTCTTCTACCTCATGAGCCGGGGGCTCACCGAGGACGAGGCGATGGCCATGATCGTGCGCGGCTTCATCGAGCCGATCGCCAAGGAGCTGCCGATGGAGTACGCCGTGGAGCTCAACCGCCTGATCGAGCTGCAGATGGAGGGCTCGATTGGCTGAGGCGGACGCTCCGACCTGGGCTGAGGAGGCGCGCCAGGCCGCCTCGCACAACCTCTCCAGCCTCCCGGCACTGAGCGACCGGGAGGAGGCCTGGCGCTTCACCCGCCCGCGCGACCTCGCGCTGGACGGCAAGGAGCCGGTCCCGGCCGGCGCCGCGGCGGTTCTCGACCCGGACCAGACCGGGGGCGCGAGCGCGCGCGCGGCGCGGCTGACCTTCGTCGACGGCGTGCCGGCCCCGCCGGAGCTCGGCGAGCTGCCCGCCGGCGTCACCGTCGGCGAGCTGGGGCAGGCGCTCGTCGACCATGAGGGCCTGGTTCGGGAGCGGATCTACACCCTGATCGGCTTCGACGACCGGCCGGGCGCGCTGAACGCGGCCCGCTGGGAGGCCGGCACCTTCGTGCACGTGGCCCGCGGCGTCGAGGTGGAGCTGCCGATCGAGGCGTTGCTCCACGCCACGGGGGCAAGCGGACGCGTCTTCTCGCGCACCCTGGTCGTGCTGGAGGAGGGCGCGAGGGCGACCGTCGTCGACCGCTACACCTCGCCGGACCTGGCCGGGCCGACGCAGGCGTCGAGCGTCGTCGAGCTCTTCGTGGCGCCCGGCGCCGAGCTCGAGCACGTCGCCA
>JAWVEW010000311.1:0-4855 GCA_033856495.1 Miltoncostaeaceae bacterium
GGCCCAGCGCGACGTGGGAGGCCGTCGGGGTGACGAACCCGGTGTCGAAGTCGACGTAGTCGTCGATGACGCGGAGCTGGGCCCGCCAGGCCGTGCCCGGCCTCAGGCGCACCTGGACCGCCTCGTAGTTGACGCCTCCGTGCGCGGTGCCGCCATAGGAGAGCGCCGCGACTCCGGCCGAATCGACGACCAGACGGTGGCAGCAGATCTCCTCGCTGGCCCCCTCGAAATCGGCCGTCACGACGGTCTCGGGAGTGGTGAACGCCCCGCCGGCGGGCCGGGTCGAGGCCGTCAGATTGCCCTGGTAGTTGGCCACCAGCGTGACGAGGTCGGCCCCGTCCACTCCCAGCCTGGGGTCGTCCCCGGCGTCCGGCAGCGAGCTCGGCGGCCCGATGGGACCGGCAGGGGGCCGCACGGCCGTGGCCAGGCCGGCGGACGCCTCCCAGGCCAGCACCGCCTCGCCCCCGGAGGTGAGGGTCACGGCGGGGCTGGTGCCCCCGCTCGGATCCAGGCTCTCGGGCGGTCCGAAGGCGGCGGCGCCGGCCGGGCGCAGCGCCAGCCAGCTCTGCCCGCCGGCCTCATAGACGACGGCCGCGGCCCCGGCCTCGTTCACCGCCTCGTGCCACTCCCCCGCCCCCCGGCTGAGGATCACGGGGGGCCCGAAGGCTGCACCCGGGCCGGCGCGCAGCGCCGCGCGCAGGGTGCTGCCCCGCCTCCAGGTGGCGACCGCGGCGCCCGACCGGGCCACCGCCAGGCTCGGCCTCAGGAGTTGCGCCACCGGCTTGCGCAGGAGGCTCGTGCCGACCCGCCAGCGGACCGCCTTCGGCCCACGGCTGGCGACGCGCACGACCCTGCCGTAGACGAGGAACGCCTCCGCCCGGCCGCTTGCGTCCACCGTGACGGCGGGCGTGGTCGCCCCGGGCGGAAGGCCTGGCACCGGCTGAGCGGGGCCCCACGGGGCCGCGGCGGCGGCGGCGGGCAGTGCCGCAAGCGTGAGGGCGAGTGCCGCGGCGAGACGGACGCGAGGCTGCATGCGGGCTCCGGGCTGGAGAGAGGCTGGGGGCCCCGCCGGGGTCCGGGGCAGCTCGGCTCGAGATCGTTGCCGCGGCCGGCGCGCCGGCCCGCGGCTGTGCCCGCTACTCCAGGTAGTCCCGGAGGCGCTCGGCCTCGCGGTAGGACTTCAGCTTGTTGAGCGTCTTGACCTCGATCTGGCGGATCCGCTCCCGGGTCACGCCGAAGGCCTGGCCGACCTCCTCCAGGGTCCGGGGCTCGTCCCCGCGCAGGCCGAAGCGCAGCTCCAGCACCGTGCGCTCGCGGTGGGTGAGCGTGTTGAGCAGGCAGTCGAGCTGCTCGCGCTGGAGGAGCTCGGTGACGGCGTCGGAGGGGTTCACCGCGTCCTTGTCCTCGATGAACTCGCCCAGCGGGGAGTCCTCCTCCTCGCCGACCGGCGTCTCCAGCGAGACCGGCTCCTGGGCGATCTTGCGGATCTCCCGGACGCGGTCGGTGGTCACGCCCAGCTCGGCGGCGATCTCCTCCACCGTCGGATCGCGCCCCAGGTCCTGCAGCAGCTGGCGCTGGATGCGCGAGAGGCGGTTGATCGTCTCGACCATGTGAACCGGCACCCGGATGGTGCGGGCCTGGTCGGCGATGGCGCGCGTGATGGCCTGACGGATCCACCACGTTGCGTAGGTCGAGAACTTGTAGCCCTTGCGATAGTCGAACTTCTCGACCGCCCTGATGAGGCCCATGTTGCCCTCCTGGATGAGATCCAGGAGCTGCAGACCGCGCCCCACGTAACGCTTTGCGACGGATACCACCAGTCGCAGGTTCGCCTCGATCAGCGCCGCCTTCGCGTTCATGTCACGTCGCTCGATGCGCTTCGCGAGCGAGACCTCCTCGGCGGCCGTGAGGAGCCGGACCTTGCCGATCTCCCGCAGATACAGCCGCACCGAGTCGTTCGACGGCGACTTGACACTCAAGTCGAGCCGTCCGCTGGGCTCCTCCTCGGTGGCGGTCGCCACCGGGTCGCCGATGACCTCGATGTTGCGGTCGACGAGCGCCTGGAGGAGCAGCTCGTGCTGCTCGTCGGTGAGGTCGGCGGCGTCGATCACCTCGGCGACGCGCGCCGTGGTCACCGCACCGAGGTCGCGGCCCTCGGAGAGCAGGTCCCGCACCTCGTCGCGGTCGAGCGGCAGCTCGATGGCGCTCATGCCTCACCCCGGCTGGCCGCGCGCAGGCGGCGCAGCAGGTCGAGCGTGGTCAGATAGGCGCGCTCGTCGCCCCGCTCGCGCAGGTCGGCCGCACGCCGTTGCAGTGCCGATTCCTGCACCCGGAATGCGGCTTCGCGCAGCTCGCCCTCAGCGACCGCGTCGGCGGCGTCGGCCCGCAGCTCGGCGGCGAGGGGGCGCAGCTCCTGCGGCCAGTCCTCCACGCGCAGCGCGCCGGAGGCCAGCAGGTCGAAGGCGCGGCGGTGGCCCGGCTCCTCGAACGCCTCCGCAGGAAGGCCCTCCAGGTAGCGCCCCGCCACCGCCGGCAGCGCCAGCGCCAGCCCCAGGAGCCGGCGCTCGCGCGCCTGCTGGGGGGAGCGGGTGCGCAGCGGCGGGGACTGCGCCGGTTCGGACCGCGTTGATGACCGAGCGTCGTGTCGCGACGATTCCCACAGTCGCTCCTCGGACGCCCGCGACAGATCGAGCAGGCTTGATGCCAATCTCACCCCTTCGTCCTTCGCGACCGAATCGGGGAAGCGACGCAATAGACCTGTGATGTCATGCAGCGCGAGATCTCTCTCAGCCGCAGCGCGCCCGGCCCGTGCCACGCGCCTTGCGATGAGCCACGTTAGCAGAGGGTTTCGGCCATCAACACCTGATAACAACTCAGACTGTTCGTTCGGGGAGGCGGCCATGGCACCGGGATCCTGGCCATTTGGGAGGGGGACCACCGCCAGATGTACAGGTAACCCCGCGGCCGCCTCGACCGTGCGCCAGGCGGCCTCCTCGCCAGCCCGATCGGCATCGAAGCAAAGGCGGATCTCGCCGGCCACGCGGGCGATCTGGCGGAGCTGCTCGGTCGTCAACGAGGTCCCCATGCAGGCCACGGCCGCCGGCACGCCGCAGGCCGCCAGGGCCAGCACGTCCGTGTACCCCTCCGCGACGCAGATCCAGCCCTGGCGGGCCGCCGGGCCGCGCGCCTGGGCGAGGCCGAACAGCAGCTGGCGCTTGCGGAAGCTCGGCCCCTCGGGCGAGTTGACGTACTTGGCCTGGCCCGGGTCCAGCGTCCGCGCGCCGAAGCCGAGCACCCGGCCGCGGGCGTCGGCGATCGGGAACGCGATGCGAGACGTGAAGAAATCGCGGCCGTCCCGGCGCGCCAGGCCGGCGTCCACCAGCTCCGCGCGGCTGAAGCCGGCCTTCAGCGCCCGCCGGGAGAGCGCCGCGCCGTCCCCGGGCGCGTACCCCACCCGGTAGGAGCGCAGCAGCGGCTCGGCGAAGCCGCGCTCGACCAGGTAGCGGCGGGCCGGCTCGGCCTCGTCCGCCTCCCAGAGGTAGGCCTCGTAGAAGGAGGCGGCGCGCTCGAGCACCGCCAACCGGCGGTCGGCCCGCGCCCGGGCCGCCTCGTCCTCCGGGCTCGCCTGGTCGTAGCGCAGGTTGATGCCCAGGCGCTCGGCCATGACCTCGACCGCCTCCGCGAAGGACCGGTCGCCCTCGCGCTCGCGCACCCAGGTGAAGGCGTCGCCGGTGGCCCCGCAGCCGTAGCAGTAGTAGGTCCGGTTGTCCGGCGGGATCAGCGTGAACGACGGCGCCTGCTCGTCGTGGAAGGGGCAGCGCGCCCACCAGCGCCCGCCGCGCCGGGTCAGCTGCACCTGCCCCCGCAGCAGGTCCACCAGGTCGGCCGCCTGGCGAACCGCCTCGACGCTCTCGGCGTGGATCAGGGGCACGTCATCCTCAGGCCCCTAAAAGTCGCCGCCACCGCCGAAGTCGCCGCCACCGCCGAAATCACCCCCGCCGCCGAAGTCCCCTCCGCCGCCGCCCCAGTCGCCGCCGCCGCCGAAGTCCCCGCCCCCGCCGTGGTCCCCGCCGTAGTCCGCGCCGAAGGCCGGGCCGGTCAGCAGGTCGGCCAGCAGGAAGCCGCCGATGAACGGGAAGAGCGAGCCGCCGAAGCCGCCTCCCATGCCGGCCCCCTGCCAGTAGGGCACCTGGCGGCCGCCGAGCGGCACCCGCCGCAGCTCCGGCTGGTCGCCGCGCTCGAGGGCGTCGGCGCAGCGCTGGCAGACCGGCAGGTTGGCCGGCGTGCCGGCCGGCGTCGTGATCTCGGCCTCGGTCACGGCGCGGCCGTGCTTGGGGTCGAAGGTGCAGAGGCCGCCGAGGAGCGGCCCGTCCGGGTCCGGCTCGCGGCCCTCGAGGCGCGCCTCGGCGGCGCGGGCCGCCCCCAGCCCCCGCTCCAGGGACGCGCGGACGCCCGCGATCTCGGGCTCGGTGTCCGCCGCCGGCAGCGCGTCGCGAGCCTCGCCGAACGCCAGCACCGCCTGGTCGTGGTCGGCCCGCGCGCGCTCGGCGGCGGGGCCCCCCACCTCCACCTGCGGCCCGATGTCCACGATCTTGGACGCCAGCGCGTCCACCATCGGCTCCAGCGCGGCGCGGCTCTCCTCCAGTTGCCTGCGCGCTCGCGCGCGGGCGCGCGAGCGGAAGAGGACGATCATGCCGACCACGATCGCGCCCAGCACGCCGAGGCCCACCCAGCCGCTGCGGCCGGAGTCCTTCGAGCCGCTGGAGCTGCCGGATCCCGAGCCCCCGGTACTGCTGGCGAGGCGGTCGGCGAGCTGGATCGCCCCACCCACCGGGTCTACCCGGAACGCCGGCCT
>JAWVEW010000312.1:0-4570 GCA_033856495.1 Miltoncostaeaceae bacterium
CGAGACCTCCACCGCCGCGATCGGTCCGAACCCGGACCACGCCCGCCCCTCCAGCAGGCACGCCCCCGCCGCGAGCGTGCGCGCCCGGGTCGGGAAGTCCGGGAGCCCCGGCGGCACGAGCAGCGCCCGCGGGAGCATCCGCGTCAGCGGGACGCCGGCGTCGTCCACGTGCTGGCGCAGGTGGTAGGACACGACCTGCTGGGGCCCGTCGAACGGGCGCGCGACGGCGGTGATGGCCGTCAGCCACTTCACGTTGGTCATTCCGTACCAGCCCGGCACGACCAGGCGGAGCGGGAAGCCGTGCTGGGGCGGCAGCGGCTGCCCGTTGAGCTCGTAGGCGAGGAGCACGTCTTCCCGGAGGGCCTGATCGAGGGGCAGGCTGCGAACGTACGCCTGCTCCACGCCGTTCTCGGTCCCGCGGTCGAGCCCCGCGAAGACGACCTCGACCGCGTCGTCCAGTACGCCGCACTCCCCGAGCAGCCCCCCCAACGACGTCCCGCGCCAACAGCCGGTGCCGACCGCCTCGTCGAGCCAGGGCTGGCTGAAGGCCCGTGGCGTGAGCCAGGCGCGGCCGTTGCCCGCGCACTCCATCGTCGCGGTCAGCTGCACCGCCGGCCGGGCGCGCAGCTGCTCGAGTCCCAGCGTCAGGGGACGCCCCACCCGCCCGCCGAGGGTCAGCCGCCAGGCCGCAGGATCGACCGCGGGGATGTCGTAGTGGACGAGCAGGTAGTGCAGGCCCAGCGGCGTGACCGGATAGCGCAGCGCCTCCAGCGGCATCCCGTGGTTGCGCGTCGCCAGCTGCAGCTCCTCGAGCCGGAGCGGGTCCATCGCGCGACGGTACAACGTGCCCGGCCCGCCGTCAGTAGCGGCGGGCACCGGCGTACTGGGCGGCGTAGTAGGGCGTGGAGAGCTGCGAGAGCTTGACCACGTCGCCGGTGTGGGGCGCGTGGACGAACCACCCCTCCCGGACGTAGATGCCGATGTGGTGGACGTAGCCGGTGGCGTCCGCGAAGGAGACGACGTCGCCGGGCGCGAGCGCGTCCCGCGCGACCGGAGCGCCCAGCGCCGCCTGGCTGGCGGCGAAGTGCGGCACGGAGACCCCGTGGCGCGCGAAGACGTACTGGACGAGCCCGCTGCAGTCGAAGCCGCCCGACGGGCTGGCGCCGCCCCAGACGTAGGGCGTGCCGAGGAAGCCCAGCGCGTCGCGCACCGCGGCGGCCCCGACACCGTCGCCCATCCCCGCGAGGAGCCGCGCCGACGGCGGCGCCGGGGAGGGAGCACCGTCGCCGGGGCCGACCGCGAGCGGCGCGCCGAAGTCCACCTCGGCGCGCGCCTCGCGCACGACCGTGGTGCCGAGCGGTCCCGGCGCGGAGACCCGTACCACCACCTGCGTCGGCGGCCACGACGGGGCGCCGGGCAGCGAGACCGCCTCGAGCCGCGCACCCGCCGCCTCCGCCGAGGGCCGGGCCGCGTCCGCCAGGTCGCCGAGCCAGTCCTCGCGCAGCACCGGCCCCTCCGCGGCGGCGCTGCCGAGCAGCTCGCGCAGGCGGCGTGCGGCCGAGACCGCCGCCGTCTCCGCCGCCGTCCGGCAGCGCTCGCCGGCGACCTGGACCTGCCCGACCGCGAACGTGGCGAGCGCCCCCAGCACCAGCAGCAGCGCCAGCCCCAGGGCGATCGGCAGCGCCTGGCCGAGCGCCCCCCTGCGCCGCGCAGCGCTCATTGCGCCCGCACCGCGGCCCGCGCGCCGACCGCGAGCCCGTCGAGGCCGGGCAGCAGCGCGGGGACGCTGACCCGGACGCTCGCCGTGACGGTCCGCCCGGCCGCCCCGGAGGCCGCGAGCGCGGCGGCGCGGACGCGCTCCTGGGCCGCGACGCCGGCCCTCACCACCGCGACGAGCTGCCAGGCGAGCAGGGCGGCGAGCAGGATCAGCGGCACCGCAGCGACGGCCTCGAGGCTCGCCTGGCCGGTGGAGCCCCGCCACCGGGGCGGCATCGACGGCCGTCGTGCCCTCACGGCAGGGCCGGCGCGTCGGCGCGGACGGGGCCGAGGTCGGGAAGCCACGGTGCCGGCGCCGGCGGACGCAGGGCCACCCACACGCGGGTCGACCGCCCGGCGCGGCGCTGCACCTCCACACGCGCCACGCGGCGGTACCCGGGGGGGAGCGCGTCTCGGACCGCCCGGTCGGCGTCCGCGTCGGCCGCCGCCGCGACCGCGCCGGCCCGGGCGGCCCCGTCGGCCAGCAGCCAGACGTGCGCGGCCGCGACGAGCTGCCAGCCGACCAGCGCGAGCGCCACGAGCGCGGGGAGGACCGCAAGGAGCTCGAGGGCGGCCTGCCCGCGCTGGCCCTGACGTGACACGACCCCAGGCTAGGAACGGCCGGCGCACCGGTGGCGCGACGAGTGTGCCGGGGGACGGGCGGTCGTGTGCCGGATGCGCGCCGATGGAGGCGCTTGGGTCGAAGGCGCCGGGTCAGGTGCCCCGAAGTTCGGGCGCGACTGGCCGCTGGGCCGCCGACTCGGTTCGAGGCGATCGAGAGAATCGGGGACGAACGACCAGATGGTCGCGTGAAGGAGGCTCCCCCATTGGAGACGCCCGACCCCGCGGGCGCCGGACCGGCCGTGCTCGACCTGCTGAGCGAGGTCCTGACCCTCGAGATCGATGGCATGAGCCTGTACCGCGGCTTCCTGGAGCACGCCCCTGAAGTCCTTCGGCCCAAGCTCATCGAGTACGCGGAGCAGAGCCGCCGGAGCGCGCTGCTCCTGGAGCACACGATCACCGAGCTGGGCGGCGATCCGACCTACGTCTCGCCCGGCGCTGCGGTGGTGCAGGACCTGACCCGCGCGGTGCTCTCGGCCACCGAGCCGGCGCCGGTTCGGCGCTGGATGTACCGCATGCTCCATCTCGTGGCCTACGAGCTCCGCGACCGGCTCGTCTGGGAGGCGCTGGAGTCGTTGGGGAAGCGCGACGGCGGGAGGACCGGAGCGGTGCTTCAGACCGCCGCGATGGCCGTGCACAGTGAGGAGGCGCTGGGCGCCCACATGGCGGACCGCAACCGTGAGCGCATCGACTGGGCGCTCCAGGCGATGCGGTGGGCGACCGCCCGGGACCTGGGGGTGGAGTTGCAGTCCGGGCATCGGTGGCGACGGCCGCTCACGCGCTGAGGGCTCGCGGTGACCGCGGGCTGCGGGCGCAGCCGGCGGAGAAACCGCAACACTGAGGATCCGCGGCCGCCGCCCCACGGTCGCACTGACGACGATCGCGTGGCCGAAACGAGGAGAACGCCGTGGACTCGCCATACGCCCATATCGCCTGCTGCATCGACGACTCGGACGCGTCGCGGCTCGCGCTCGACGAGGCGCGCCGGCTGCGCTCGCTCGCGCCCGGACGGCTGAGCCTGGTCCACGTCGCGCAGTGGCCGCCCCCCTACGCGGGCGGCTTCGGCGTCTGGCTGCCCGAGCCCGAGCTGCTCTTCTCGGAAGCGCGGGAGTGGCTCGACGCCCAGGCGGCCGCGGTGCCGGAGGCCGAGCCGGTGTTCCTGGAGGGCTACCCGGCGGCCGAGGCCTGCGAATGGGCCCTCGAGGCCGGCGTGGACCTCATGGTGGCCGCGTCCCACCGGGGGGTGGCGGCCCGGATCACGCTCGGAAGCTTCGCCCACTACCTCATCCACCACGCTCCCTGCCCGGTTCTGATCGCCCGCCCGAAGGCCTCCGGCGGCACCGGGCAGGGCGAGGGGCGGGCGGCGGGTGCGCGGGAGCACGCCGGCGAGGTCTGACGCGCGGGGCCGGTCAGCGCAGGCGGCGGCTCTCCCGGACGACCCACACGATCAGCAGCACCAGGGCCGCCAGGAGCGCGAAGAACCCGGCGGCGGTGAGGCGCTCGACGGCCCAGGGGTACCCGATCACCAGCGCCAGGATGGCCACCCCCGACCCGATGACGACGGCTCGCTGCCAGGGACGCAGCACGAGCCAGGCGAGCCGGTTCTGGCGGAAATAGTTGTAGCCGAAGAGCGCCAGCACGGCGACGAAGACCACCGTGATCACCTGGTTCACCGAGATCGCGATGGCGTCGAAGCCCTTCCGCCACACGACGCCGAGCGCCGCGATGGCGGCGATGATCAGGAAGTTCCGGACGCCGACCCAGTTCACCGCGGCCAGCATCGCACAGGGGCGAAGGTAAGATCGCGGCGATGGGCCCGTCCGCCGCTCCCCGACGTCGAGCGCCCCGCTCGCTCACCGGCGCCCGGGGAGCGGCGGGAGTCGAGGCGCCGCCGCCGCGCGATCGCCGCCCCGTCCGCGCTCCGCGGAGGCTCCGATAGCCGGTGCGGACGAGGAGGTGACGGCGGTCGTCCTCCACCAGCTCGCGGCCCTGCGCGTCGGGGACTTCGAGTCGGCGTACGGCCACGCCGCGGACGGCATCAAGCTCCAGTTCCCGCTGGAGGCCTTCGAGCAGATGGTCAGGGAGGGCTACGCCCCGCTGATCGGCTGGACCGCCTGCGACGTGGACGCGGTGGAGGTGCGGGGGCAGAGCGCGGTCGCGCGCCTTCGCGTGGTCGCCGCGGACGGCGTGCTCT
>JAWVEW010000313.1:0-2774 GCA_033856495.1 Miltoncostaeaceae bacterium
ATCCGGGCCTGCTGAACCACCCGGGCGTCGAGTTGGTGCTCATCGGCGCCCGCGACGACGTCGAGTCCGAGCTCGGCATCGCGCTCGACCTCGAGACCGAGGAGCTCGCCACCGCCGAGCTCTTCACCGAGTTGCGTCTGCGCCGCGGCGACGTCCCCGAGGACGCGCTCGTGCGCGGTCGGCTGCGCTGAGCGCCTGGCAGCTTCGCCCCGGGATCACGGCGCGCCCACCGGCGCAGGGTTCAAGGGCGGCGGCGAGCCGACGGACGTGGGTCCGCTGGTCCCTGACGCCGCGGTGGCACCGGTCGCCGGCGTGCCCGTGCCCGCGGCCGGCGCGGCGGGATCGCCGGTGGCCGGTGTGGCCGGGCCCCCAGCGGGGCTGGCGGGCGGGGCGCCGGCGGTCGTCGTGCCTGCGGCCGGGGCTTCGGTGACCGGAGCGCTGGCGGTCGTCGTGACGCCGATCGTCGTTGCGGGGGTGGACGTCGTGGTCGGGGTCGCGGTCGGGGTTGCGGTCGCCGTCTTGGGCGCGGCCGTGGCCGGCAGGCCGTCGGTCGCCGTGGCCGGGATGGGGGCCGGGCTCACGCTGGGATCCGTGCCGCCGGTGGAAGGGAGCGCGCCGGCAGGAGCCGCCGCCGGTGTGGTGGCGGCGGGGCTCGGCGTGGGCTGGGAGACCTCAGCCGGCTTCGACGGCTGACTGGACGCGCCGGCCTGCAGCGGATCGTGCGCCCCGGCGCCCGGGGCCGGTGTGGGTGCGGCAACCGCGGGCACCGGCGCCGCGGGCACGAGGAGCTGCTGGGCGGCCGGCGACGGCGCGGCCACCGAGAAGAACGGTTGTTGCACCGCCGGCACGCTGCGTACGTCCGGCGTGGGCTGGCCGAGCTCGCCCGTCGCTGCCGCTCCTCCCCCGACGGCGACGGCGACGACCGTCAGAAGCTTTGCAGCGACGACGGTCGCGCTCTTCGCGCCGAGCGCCGCCGCCACCGTTCCCGCCCCGCCGGCGGTCGCGAGGGCGCCGCTGACGCCTCCACCAGCCGCCCCGGCCACGACCGAGCCGCTGCCGACGACTCCGCTACCGGCGAGCCCGGCGGCTCCGCTGCCGGCGGCGCACGCTGCTCCCCCTCCTCCGCCCGCGCTTCCAACGAGCGCCGCGCCGCCTCCTGCGCTTGCCCCGCCGCCCGCGCCGGCGGTCCATCGGCCGACCGTCGAGCCCAACACGGTGGCCTTGAGCCCCACCGCCGGCAGGACAGGCAGGATCAGCGCGAGGCCGGCCCGCTGGCGTCCCACCTCGGCCTCGAACAACGCGCAGCTCGGGCACCGGTCCACATGCCGGCGCAACACACTGCGCGACGGGATGCCGCCGGCGAGCGTGGCGAGCTGCCGGCGCATCTCGGTGCAGGGGGTCTCGCGCGCGCTACGGGCGCGTATCAGCCCTTCGCGCGCCTGGAAGACAAGGGCCTTGACCTTCTCCCGTCGGACCTCGAGAACGGTCGCGATCTCGTCGTGTGGCAGGCCGCCGAGCTCGAACAGCACGAGCGCGGCGCGCTGGTCGCCGGGGAGCAGCCGGAGATCCTCCACCAGGTCGCGCAGGTCAGACCGGCGCTGGACCTGATCGACGATCTCGTCGGCGACGCCGCCGCGATCCGACGCGGCGTTGAGGCTGATGTCCGCGCGGCGTGCGCGAAGCACCGAGAGACAACGGTTGCGGGCGACCGTGTAGAGCCAGGGCCGTAGCTCGACCTCCCGGTCGCCGGCGCGCAGCATCCGGTAGGCCGCGCTCAGGCTGTGCTGCAGGGCATCCTCGGCGTCATCGCGGTTGGCCAGCATGTGATCGCAGAACGCCAGCAGGTTCGCGGCATAGCGGTCGTAGATCGCCTCGAAGGCCGAGTCGTCGCCGTCACGGACCAGTCTCACCAGGCGATCGTCGTCAGCGCCGAACGCCGGCCGCAACACCGCCGGCCGGCGGGGTCGCCGGTCCAGGGCGGTCGCCGCCATACGACGAGTATGGCGCCGGGACGCCAGGTGGATCAAGAACTTTGGCGCGCCGCAAGACAGGGCGTCTCCGTCCCGGTCCCAACTGCTCCGAGCCCCCGGCGCGACGAACGACCGCCGCCCTCGCCGAGGGCTCTGGGGCAAGTCCGGACTGGGGGATGGAGCGTCCGGATCGAGCACACGTCCATGTGCTCGGCGCCAAGCTCAGCGTGACCCCGGACGCCGTCTGCGTCAAGAGGTGCCGCCACGACAGCGCCCCGGGCGTCCGTGCCCGGGGCCTTGTTCACGGCCGGCGACGCGGTCGCTTCCATCCCCTACAACCTTCAACGCCCCAGGCGCTCGAAGGTTGGTCGTGCTGCACGCAGGTCGCGATCTCCGCCATCGGTCGGTCTCTCGGTGGACCTCGATCTCGCCGCTCAGCCCACCTCGCCCGCCCAGCGCCGCAGCGTGGCACGGAGGCTGACCAGCGCGGCGAGCCCGATCGGCGCCGGCAGCCAGATCGCGACGGCGCGGTAGCCCAGCACCGAGACGATCGCCAGGTCGGCGTCGAGGCCGAACGCCAGCAGCACGCCGGCGATGCCGCCGCTGACGGCGCCCGGGATCGGGATGAGGTTGCCGGCCTGGCCGACGAAGTAGGCCAGCACGACGACCAGGAGCGGGGCGCCGGCCCCGAACGCGTCGAGCATCGCCCAGAGCACGGCGGCGTCGAACGCCCACCACGCCAGGGCCCCCAGCAGGCGCGCGTCGGCGGAGCGCACGAGGTCGATCGCCTCGTGGACGGCCTCG
>JAWVEW010000314.1:0-4447 GCA_033856495.1 Miltoncostaeaceae bacterium
GGGCATGGAGATGGGCTTCCACCTCCTGCGCCGGGCCGGCTACGACGAGGGCTTCGTCTCCGAGGTGGCGCGGGTGATGGAGTACAGCGACGCCTACGCGCTCTACCGCGACGACGTGGAGAGCTGAACGCGCCGGTCAGAAGCCGATATCCGGTCGCTCGTAGTGCCCGGCGACGTCGAAGACGCGCCGGGCCGCCACGATCGCGTCGCGATCGCAGTCGGCGATGAGGATCTCCTCGCGTCCCCGGACCGGGCCTTCCAGGACGGCGCCGTGCGGGTCGACGATGACGCTGCCGCCCGGGATCAGCACCTCCGGGCAGGCCTCGAGCTGGGCGCGCAGCGGGAAGTCGTCCGGGAAGTCGTCGCGGCGCAGGTACTGGCAGGAGGAGAGCACGAACGCGCCCGCCTCGAACGCGAAGGCGCGCATGGACGCCGCCCACAGCTCCCGGTCGTCCGCCGTCGGGGCGAGGTAGAAGTCCACGCCCGCGAGGTGGAGCCGGCGGCGGGCGGCCGGCATGAAGTTCTCCCAGCACAGGAGGCCGCCGACACGGCCGAAGCCGGTCTCAGCGACGATCAGGTCGTCGCCCCGCCCCTGGCCCCAGAACACGCGCTCCTGCATCGTCGGCAGCAGCTTGCGGTGGCGGATGGCGACCTCGCCTTGCGGGCTCAGCACCAGCAGCGTGTTCCAGAGGGTGCCGGCGCGGGCCGCGCTGCGCTCGTTGACGCCGATCGCGACCCAGGCGCCGGCGGCGCGGGCCGCCTCGCCCAGGCGCTCGGTGTGCGGCCCCGGGATCTCGACCGCCTGGTCGTGCAGGCGGAGGAAGAGCTCGGTCGCCTCCGGCGCCCAGCGCGCGCAGGCGTGCGCCCAACAGGAGCTCGGGAAGAGGGGCACGAAGGCCTCCGGCAGCAGGATCAGGCGCGCCCCCGCGGCGGCGGCCTCGGCGATCAGGCCGCAGGCCTTCTCGACCGAGGCCCCCGCGTCGAGGACCACCGGCGCCGCCTGGACGACCGCCACCCGGACGTTCACGGAGCGCTCCCGGAGATCGCCAGCGCCTCCAGCACCTCGGCGGTGTGCTCGCCGAGCCGGGGCGCCGGGCGCGAGGTGCGCGCCGGCGTGCGCGAGAGGCGCAGCGGCGGCCCGACCACGGTCTCGGTGCCCAGCGTCGGGTCCTCGATCTCCACCACGAGCCCCATCGCGCGCGCCTCGGGATGGTCGAGCAGCGCGAACGGCTGCTCGCTGACCTTGCCCCACGCGAGCCCGGCCTCCCCCAGGCGCTCCTCCCAGGTGGCCGTCGTCTCGGTGACGAGCCGCTCGCCCACCATCCGCGCGAGCTCCTCCGAGTTGCGCGCCCGGGCCTCGACGGTGGCGAAGCGCGGGTCGTCCAGCAGCGCGCCCAGCCCGAGTGTCCGCAGCAGCGGGGCGTGCATCCGGGGCGCGTAGCAGGCGATGCCGATCCGCCCGTCGGCGGTGGGATAGGGGCGGTAGAAGGGGCCGACGAAACGGTTGAACTGCGGCTCCCCGGAGCCGTCGCGGATGAGGCGGTGCGCGGCCAGCGCGGCCGACGCCTCGAGCAGGGAGGTCTCGATCGCCTGGCCCCGGCCGCTGCGCTCGCGCTCGTAGAGCGCGGCCACGATGCCGGCCACCATGATCCACGGCGCCAGCGTGTCGTGGGCGGGCACCGGGATCGGCCGTCCGCCGTTGGCGGCGATGAGCCCCGACTCCGACTGGAGCGCCATGTCGGTGCCGCGCCGGGTCCCCGGGCCGAACGCGGAGAGCGAGCACCAGACCAGGCGCGGGTTGAGCGCCATGGCCTCCTCGGCCCCCACGCCCAGGCGCTCGGCCACCCCGGGGCTGAAGCTGTGCACCAGCACGTCGGCGCCGGCCACCAGCCGCTGGAGCGCCTGCCGGGCCTCCGGCTCGCGCAGGTTGAGCACGATGCCGCGCTTGTCCCGGTTGACCGCGTGGAACTGACGGCTCTCCCCCGCCACGTCGTCGACCAGCCGCCACTCGTCGCCGCCTGGGGGCTCGACCTTCACCACGTCGGCTCCCAGCTGGGCCAGGTACATGGTCGCCAGCGGACCGCCCAGGTGATGGGTGAGGTCCACGACGCGGATGCCCTCCAGCGGGCCCGGGGCGCTCACGACGCGCTCCCGGCGAGCGCCCGGGCAAGGTCCGGCTCGCCCTCCCTGGGCCCGCAGCAGTACATCCGGTGGGCGCGGACGCCGCCGGGGCCGAGGTCCAGCACGTGTGCCTGGCGCACCACCCAGGGCTTGCCCTCGAAGGTGGAGGTGCGCTCGAAGTCGATCACCGCCCGATCGCCCTCGCGCGTGACCGCGATGAAGGAGTAGGCGGGCCCCTCCTCCCAGGTCGTGAACCACTCGGCGAGCTTCGCCGCGACCGCGTCGCCGCCGTCGGCGGTCTGGAAGGTGTTGGGGGTGACGGCGACCAGGCGGGCGTCGTCGGCG
Organism: Miltoncostaeaceae bacterium; assembly: GCA_033856495.1. Lineage (GTDB taxonomy): Bacteria > Actinomycetota > Thermoleophilia > Miltoncostaeales > Miltoncostaeaceae > JAWVEW01. Next base: position 2,467 of record JAWVEW010000314.1, read on the forward strand.
TAGGCGGCGCGGATCCCGGCGGCGTCCTTGCGGTCGAGCGCCTCGATCAGGGTGGTGACGGGGTCGGTGCTCATGTGCGGCTCCCTCGGCGGCGGACCTGATGACGGTGCCCATGTTGGACCGCTCCCGTCAAGCCAGCGTCAGGGCCAGCGTCAAGCCGGCGTTTGCGGGGCGCCGGTCTCGGCCCGCGGCCGCGTGCCATGCTGGTCGGGAGAGGAACCGGCCCGGGCGCGCCCTGCGCGCCGGCGACGTGGAGGCGGACATGGGCGATGAGGCGGTGCTGGACCAGATCGAGGGGCTCGTCTCGGAGGAGGAGCGGCTGCTCGAGTCGGGCGCGGAGCACGGCGGGCTGAATCCGGAGGAGCACCGCCGGCTCGAGGTGGTGCGCGTGGAGCTCGACCGCTGCTGGGATCTGCTGCGCCAGCGCCGGGCGCGGGCCGAGGCGGGCCTCGACCCGGAGGCCACCTCGCCGCGGGATGCCGACACGGTCGAGGGGTACCTCCAATGACGGCCGACGCCGGCTCACGGCAGGGGCTCGGGCTCAGCGCCGCCACCAGCGACCGTCTGCGCGCCATCGAGGAGGCCGGCTATCGGGTGACGATCGATGGCGGCGGAGACGACGGGGGGGCCTCCTGCCGGATCGACGCGGCGGGCGGGGAGCAGGTCGCGAGCTGCCGCGGCGACACTGCCGAGGATGCGGCCCGCCAGGCGCTGGACATCGTGGAGGAGGCCTCCATGGATTCCTTCCCCGCCTCTGACCCGCCCGAATTCGGGGGCCCGGGGCTCTGACGGCCGGCCGGGCCCGCCGGGGCCCCCACCGGGGCCGCGGCGGTGATCCGCGTCAACACCCGCCCGGGTCAAGATCCCCCGCCCGGGGGATGGGAGCGGCGGCCCCCCGCACGGATGATGTCCCTACCCGATCGGGTGTGCCTCCCGCCGCCCGCCTCCACCGTTGGACGGAGCCCGCAGATGACCCAGCCCACACCCCTTCGCATCGCCGTCGCGGACGATCACCGCCTCGTGCTCACCGGCATCCGGAGGGCGTTCGAGCGCGCCCCCGACATGGAGATCGTGGCCGAGGCGATGACCGGGGAGAACCTGCTCGCGTTGGTGGAGGAGACCAGCCCGGACGTGGTCCTCCTCGACCTGCGGATGCCGAGCGGCGACGGCCTCTGGACGCTCGGCGAGCTGCGCCGGAAGAACCCCGAGCTGATCGTGATCGTGCTGTCGGCGTCCGAGAGCCCTCAGCACATCGAGCAGGCCCTGAGCATGGGCGCCGCAAGCTTCGTCTCCAAGACGATCAACCCGCTCGACCTTCCCTCGACGGTTCGGCAGGTGGTCGAGGGCACGGTCCACCACCGCGGCGTCGTCGGCCCCGGCTTCGAGCCCGGGCAGGGGCAGCGCCCGCAGGCCATCCCCGGCGGCCTCAGCGAGCGCGAGCTGGACATCCTGCGCCACGTCGCCGAGGGCCTCTCGAACCAGGAGATCGCCGGCCAGCTCTACGTCACCGGCCAGACGGTCAAGTTCCACCTCTCGAACATCTACCGCAAGCTCGGCGTCGGGAACCGCACCGAGGCCAGCCGCTTCGCCTACCGGATGGGCCTGGTCGACCCGGCGGCCGCGCCGGCCCTGGCGGGCGCCGCCCGCTGAGCTCGGCAGCCACGGCGCCGGCCTCCCAACGGCGCCGTTGCGAATTCGGCACGAACGGCGCGCCTCTCGTGACGAGGGGCGCGTCAGCATGACGGCATGTCGCAGGACGGCGATCGCGGGGCGCGGGGCGAGCAGGCGGCCGCGCGCTTCCTCGCCCGCAGGGGCTGGCGCGTGCTGGCGCGGAACTGGCGCGGCGGCGGCGGCGAGATCGACCTGGTGGCCTCGCGCCGCGGGCTCGTGGCGATCTGCGAGGTCAAGACCCGCTCCTCGGCCGCCGCGCTCGACGAGCCGCTGACGGCGGCGCAGCGGGCGCGCATCGTGCGCGCCGCGA
>JAWVEW010000315.1:0-8128 GCA_033856495.1 Miltoncostaeaceae bacterium
GCTCGCAGAACAGCCCGTCCTTCTCCGGCTTGAGCGTGCGGTAGTTGATCGTCTCCGGCTTCGTCACCTCGCCGGAGGACCAGCCCCGGATCTGCTTCGAAGACGCGAGGCTGATCTCGATTGCGTCGAAATTATTGATGTCGATCAAGTTGTTCCTGTCCTCTTTCTGGAAGTAAGGGGCGGCGGGTGGGGGTTAGGCCTCTGCCTCTTCGGGCTTGGCCGCGGCCTCAACCTCCGCGTCCTCCTCCTCGTGCTCGAGGTCGTCTTCGGTCTTCTCGTTGTCCTCGGCCTCGTCCGCGGGTGCGTTCTTCGGCGTCTTGCCGTCCTTGCCGGTGGCGCGCACACCCGAAAGGTCGATACCGAGCTCTTCCGCCGCGCGGAGCAGGTCGTCCTCCTCCTCGCGGATCTCGATGTCGGCGCCCTCCTCGGAGACGACGTTGACGTCGAGCGACAGGCTCTGCATCTCCTTCAGCAGCACCTTGAACGACTCCGGTATCGACGGCTCCGGGATGTTCTCGCCCTTCACGATCGCCTCGTAGGCCTTGACGCGGCCGACCGTGTCATCGGACTTGACCGTCAGCATCTCCTGGAGCGTGTAAGCGGCGCCATCGGCCTCCAGCGCCCATACCTCCATCTCGCCGAACCGCTGGCCGCCGAACTGCGCCTTACCGCCCAGCGGCTGCTGGGTGACGAGCGAGTAGGGGCCGGTGGAGCGGGCGTGGATCTTGTCGTCCACCAGGTGGAGCAGCTTCAGGATGTAGAGGTAGCCGACCGTGACCTTGCCGTCGTAGGACTCGCCGGTGCGGCCGTTGTAGAGCTTGACCTTCCCCGAGCAGCGCCGGCCGGGCCGGTCGTCCTGGTCGATCGAGAAGCGCACCGGACTGTCCGGGTGGCTCATCTGCCAGTCGATCAGCACCCTGTCGACGTCCTCGGGGGTGGCCCCGTCGAACACCGGGCTCGCCACGAACGTGCGCGTGGGCTCGCCGCCGTTCCCGCTGCCGTTGCCGCCGTTGCCGTTGCCGCCGGCGCCGTCGACCCAGCCGTGGTGGGCGGCCCAGCCGAGGTGGGTCTCGAGGATCTGGCCGATGTTCATCCGGCTCGGAACGCCGAGCGGGTTCAGGATCATGTCGACCGGCGTGCCGTCCTCCAGGAACGGCATGTCCGCCTCGGGGACGATCTTCGAGATCACGCCCTTGTTGCCGTGGCGGCCGGCCAGCTTGTCGCCCTCCGCGATCTTGCGCCGCTTGGCGACGTAGACGCGCACCAGCTCGTTGACGCCGGGCGGCAGGTCGTGGCCGCTCTCCCGGCTGAAGGTCTTGACGTCGATGACCTTGCCGCCCTCGCCGTGGGGGACCTTGAGGGAGGTGTCGCGGACCTCGCCCGCCTTCTCCTTGAAGATCGCCCGGATCAGCTTCTCCTCGGCGGTGAGCTCGGTCTCGCCCTTCGGGGTGACCTTGCCGACGAGCAGGTCGCCCGAGGTGACCTCCGCGCCGATGCGCACGATCCCGCGGTCGTCGAGGTCCTTGAGGGACTCCTCCGAGCGGTTCGGGATGTCGCGCGTGATCTCCTCGGCACCGAGCTTCGTGGTGCGGGCGTCGATCTCGTACTCCTCGATGTGGATCGAGGAGAGCACGTCGTCCTTGACCAGGCGCTCCGAGATGATGATCGCGTCCTCGAAGTTGTAGCCCTCCCAGCTCATGAAGGCGACGAGCACGTTCTTGCCCAGCGCCAGCTCGCCCTGGTCGGTGGAGGAGCCGTCGGCGAGGACCGCGCCCGCCTCGATCTCCTGCCCCAGCCGCACGATCGGCTTGTGGTGGATGATCGTGCCCTGGTTGGAGCGCATGAACTTGAGCAGCTCGTAGCGCTCGAGGTCCCCGTTGGGGTCCTCGACCAGGACGTGGTCGGCGTCGACCGCCTCGACCCGGCCGGCGGTGCGGCTGAGCACGACGTCGCCGGTGTCGACGGCGGCGCGCTTCTCCATGCCGGTGCCGATGAGCGGGGCCTCGGTGATCATCAGCGGCACGGCCTGCCGCTGCATGTTGGCGCCCATCAGCGCCCGGTTGGCGTCGTTGTGCTCGAGGAACGGGATGAGGGCGGTCGCCACCGAGACGATCTGCTCGGGCGAGACGTCCATGTAGTCGACGTCCTCGGGCGCGGCGCTGACCGGCTCGCCGCCAAGGCGGCAGAGCACGGGGGCGACCAGCCGACCGTCGCCGTCGATCTCGGCGTTGGCCTGCGCGATGACCTTGTGCTCCTCCTGGGTGGCGTCGAGCCGCAGCACCTCGTCGGTGACCACGCCCTTGGCGACCCTGCGGTACGGCGTCTGGATGAAGCCGAACTCGTTGATGGTCGCGTAGCTGCCGAGCGAGCCGATGAGGCCGATGTTCGGCCCCTCCGGGGTCTCGATCGGGCACATGCGCCCGTAGTGGGTCGGGTGGACGTCGCGCACCTCGATGGGCGCCCGCTCACGGGTGAGCCCGCCCGCGCCGAGCGCGGACAGCCGGCGCCGGTGGGTGAGGCCGGCCAGCGAGTTGGTCTGGTCCATGAACTGGCTGAGCTGCGAGGAGCCGAAGAACTCCTTGAGCGCGGCCACCACCGGCCGGATGTTCAGGATCGTCTGGGGGGTGATCGTGTCGACGTCCTCGGTGCTCATCCGCTCGCGCACCACCCGCTCCATGCGGTAGAGCCCGATGCGGAAGGCCTCCTGAATGAGCTCGCCGACGGTCCGCAGGCGGCGGTTCCCGAAGTGCTCGTACTCGTCCAGGTCCACCGAGATCTCGTCCCGGGACATCTGCGAGGCGTCCGCCGCGAAGTCCTTGGAGTCCTCGTCGACGCCCAGCTGGATCGGCAGGCTCGACAGCCGCCGCACCAGCTCCACGAAGTCGTCGCTCATCCCGCTGAGCGCGCCCGTGAAGCGCGGGGTGGTGAGCGTGCGGACGTTCGGGGGCACGTCGGTCTGGAGGCGGGCGTTCAGCTTGTAGCGGCCGACCCGGGTCAGGTCGTACCGCTTGGGGTCGAAGAAGAGCGAGCGCACGAGGTTGCGGGCGCCGTCGACGGTCGGCGGCTCACCGGGGCGCTGCTTCTTGAACACCTCGATCAGGGCGTGCTGCATCACGTCGCCCGAGCGGACGTCGAGCCGGCGCTCGAGGCGCTCGATCTCGGCCTGTGCGCGGGCGCGCTCGTCGGTGTTCGGGCTCTGCAGCTCCTCGGCCCTGGCGCGGATCTCGGCCACGATGGCGCCGAGCTCCTCCAGGCTCTGGCGGTTGCCCTTCTGCGGCTCGCCCTCGGTCGCGTCCTTGTCCAGGGTCGCCTGGATGAAGGGGTTCACGAGCGAGTCGTCGGCCGGGTGGCGGAAGAGGTTCGCGACGTCGTCGCGGGTGTAGCCCAGGGCGAACAGCAGCGTCGTGACCGGGAGCTTCCGCTTGCGGTCGATGCGGACGTTGACGAGCCCCTTCTTGTCGATCTCGAGCTCCAGCCAGGAGCCGCGGGCGGGCATCAGGTTGGCCGTGAAGACCTGCTTCTCGCGGTCCTTCGGCTCCATCACGTACGCGCCGGGCGAGCGCACGAGCTGGGTCACGATGACCCGCTCGGTGCCGTTGATGATGAACGTGCCCCAGTCGGTCATCAGGGGCAGGTCGCCCATGAAGACCTTCTGCTCCCGGATCTCGCCCGTCTCCCGGTTGATGAAGGCGACCTCCATCGTCAGCGGGGCTGCGTAGACCAGGTCCTTCTCGCGGCACTCGCGGATGGGGTTGTTCGGCTGGATCTGGTCCATCGGCATGCCGGGCTCCCAGCCGCCGATGGTGTACCTGCCGAAATGGACCGCCAGCGTGCCCGTGTAGTCCTCGATCGGGGAGATGTCGTCGATCGTCTCGCGGAGCCCCTCGTTCAGGAACCACTCAAACGACTTCCGCTGGATGTCGATGAGGTTTGGGACGTCCAACACCTTCTTCAGGCGGGAGAACGAGCGGCGGACGCGGGCAGCGTTGGTCTTGCTCAAGTCCCGAAGCCTCCTGGCGAGAGCGAGCAGAGTTGGCCCGGTTCGGACAAACCGGGCCGGGGGAGACGCGCAACCACGCAGGCTATCACATCTGCGTGTCGGACGCGCGGCCTGATCACGCGGGCGGCGGCACCCGCTGGGCGCGCGCGAAGCGCGCGCCAGGCCGAGGATCGGCGAGGCCGTGCGTCAAGTAGCGGAAGGCTACACCGGCGCGCAAGCCCGGCGCCCTTCCCGGCCCGCGGACCCGGGCGAGGGCGGGGGGCGGCGGCCTCCGGCCCCGCCCCCGCCCGTCCCCGCTACCGCACGTTCAGCTGAACTTCCCGGGGATCTTTCCGCCGAGAATGGACTCCAGATCCTCCAGCCAACCGCCGAGACGCGCGTGGTCCTTGTCGTCCTCGGCCAGCGTGGCGCGGGCCTCCTGGACCTCGGCGGCCACTGCCGCGGCGTTGGTCTTGTTGGCGAGTGAGACCTTGTCGCGCAGCGCGCTCTTCTGGGCCGGATCGAGCGGCATCGTCCCTCCTGCAATCGCGTGGGTGTGTCGGAGCGGTGCGATCTTGCGCGATACGCGTTGGGGTGTCCAGAGGCGAGATCAGCGTACGGTCACCCGGCGCTGCGCCTCGACGACGTTCCCGGCGGCGTCGGTCGCGCTCAGCACGAGCCGGTAGCGGCCGGGCGGGACCGGGCTCACCGCGAGCGCCCGGTCGAGCAGCGACCGCGCCCGCAGGGTCCGGGCCGCGATCGTGCGCCCGCGGCGGTCGAGCAGGCGGAGGTCCACCGACAGCGCGCGCCCCGAGGCGTCCGAGGCGTCCACCAGCGCCGTCACCGTGCGCTCTGCGCGCGCGCTCTGGACCGCGGCGCGGTGGCGCGCCCGCGCCAGCGGCCCGGCGCCGCCGGGCAGGGGGCGGACGCGGTGACGATCCACCTGCACGCGCCGCAGCGCCGCCGCCGGCGGCGTGTTGTCCACCGTGAAGGACCAGCCCGCGAAGCCGGGGTTGCCGGTCCAGTCGCGCGCCTCCGCCTGGAGCACGTGGACGCCGTCGGCCAGCGTGCGCGTGTCGACCCGCACCGGCCGCGGGTCGCCCGCGCGGGCGGGCACGAGCGGCACGCCGTCGAGCGCCAGCGAGTGGGACGCGATCGGCGTCGGATCCGTCGCCGTGAAGAGCACCTCCACGGCCCGGCGCACCACCTGCCCCCGCGCCGGGAGGGCGGGCGCGAGGGCCGGGCCGCCCGTGTCCACGCGCACGCGGCCGTGCCCGAAGACCGGGTCGGGTCCGGGCGGGCCGAGGTCCAGCGCGCTCGCCAGCAGCTGCTGGCGGATGACGGCGGCGGTCGGCGCCAGGCCCCGGGCACGCTGGGCGGCCCAGAGGACGGCGGCCGCGCCGGCGGCGTTCGGCGCCGCGATCGAGGTGCCGCCCACCTCGCGCGGCCCCGCCGGACCGGCGATGTGGGTGTTGGTGGGCGCCACGAGCTCGGGCTTGAAGCGCCCGTCGGCGGTCGGGCCCTCCGACGAGTAGTTCTTCGGCTCGTCGCCCCGCCAGTCGACGGCCCCGACCGTCAGGCTTCCGGCCGCGTCGCCCGGTGTGGGCGGGGTGCCGGCGGCCGTGGCGCCGATCGGCGCCAGCGCGATCTCGCGCGAGAAGAGGGTGAGCGGGCCGGCGGGCGGCGGCCCCGCCGCGAGCCGGGCCCTCAGCCGGTAGAGGCCCGACGCGTCCGTGCGGTAGCCGGTGATCCGCTCGGCCTCGGGCCCCGACGTGGTCTGGGGGTCGCCGGAGGCGGCGACCGGCGTCCAGCCGCCGTCGGCGTTCTGGCGCTCCAGCACCAGGTCGAGGTCGGTGGGCTCCGCCCCGGGGGGGTTCGTCCAGGAGAGCGCGAACGTGATCGGCTGGGCCGCGGTCCGGGGGAAGGCCCAGACGTCGCCGTTGGGCCAGTCCATGAACCCGTCGCCGTCCGCGTCGGACCAGCTGCCGGTCCAGTGGTTCAGCGCGTAGTTGCCGGCCGAGTTGAACCAGAGGATCCCGGCCGCGGCCGCCCTGTCCACCGCCTGGGCGGGGGCGCTGGTGCCGTCGAAGGGCCCCTCCAGGAAGTTGTTGGAGTGGACCACGATGTCGGGGCGGCGGGTCGTGAGCCAGTCGACCGCCGCGACGAACTCCTGCGGCGTGTGGTAGCTGACGAAGAGGTAGCGGGCCGCGGGCGCGTAGTCGTAGACGGTCTGGGCCACCAGCTCGCCGTGGTTGGTGGCATCGCCGTAGGCGTTGCTGCCGACGATGCCGCCGACCGGGTCGAACGAGGCGAGCTCGAGCCGGTTGGACTGGGGCAGCTCCCCCGCCGCCTGCCGCGCCGGCCAGGTGGCGCCGAAGCCGAGGTCGAGGATGGCGATGGTCAGGCCGCGGCAGCCGTCGGCGAGCGGGGCGAGCGCGACGGCGCCGCTGCGGTCCACGCCCTCGCTCACCACCGCGGCGGCGAGCGGGCCGGGTGAGGCGGCGAGCAGCGCGGCCGCGAGCGCCACGACGATCGCGATCGGGCGTCTCATCGGCGCGGCCCCAGCCGCAGCCGGGCCGAGCCGACGTTCCGGGCCATGTCGGATGCCGTCACGGTCAGCAGGTGGCGGCCGCCGGCCAGGTCTGGGAGGCGAACGGCGAGCCGCGGCCCGGGCCCGTCCGCCAGCGGCCGCCCGTCGAGCGCCGCGCTCAGGCGCCCGAGGGTGCCCGCGTCGGCGGCGCTGATGCGCGCCAGTGGGCGCCGGCCCGCTCCCACGCGCACGCGGATCGTGGGCGCGGTGGTGTCGAGGCGCAGCATCCCGGCCCCGAAGAGGCCGTCCGGCCCGGGCTGGCCGAGGTCGGCCGCGCTCGCGAGGAGCGCGGCGCGCAGGCTGCCGGCGTCGATCGGCAGGCCCTGGGCCGCCCGCTGCTGCCGCAGCAGGGCGGCCGCCGCGGCGACGTGGGCCGCGGCCGCGGAACTGCCGCCCGTGCTGGGCCAGGCCGGGTTCGAGGTGACGTAGGTCGGGGCCACCAGATCGGGCTTGGACCGGCCGTCGGCGGTCGGACCGTGGGAGGAGTAGGGCGCGAGTTGGTCCTGGTCCCACCGCACCGCCCCCACGCTGAGGGCGCCGCGGGCGTCCCCTGGCGTGGGGACGCTGCCGTCCGGGACCGCCATCGCGCCGAAGCCGACCGTTCGCGAGAAGAGCGAGAGCGGCACCGCGGGTCCCGCCTGCTGCCGGACCACCAGCCGCCAGGGGGCCCCGTCCACCGGCACCGCCGCCGTCTCGGCCCCGGGCGCGCCCGGGTCGAGGGCGCTGCCCGCCACCTCGCTCCAGGCTCCGGCCGCGTCCGCCCGCTCGACGGCGACACTCGCCCGCACGTCGGGCGCCGGCGCCCAGCCCAGCGCGAACTCCAGCGTGTCCCCGGAGCGCGGCGCGATGGGGACCACGGTGCCGGCGGGGTCCGCCACGCCGGCCCAGTGCCGTTCCGCGTAGTTGCCGACGGAGTTCACCCAGAGCACGCCGGCCGCGGCCGCCGCGTCCACGGCCCGCGCGGCGGGGCCGCTGCCGTCGAAGGGGCCGCTGAGGAAGGAGTTGGAGTGGTTCACGATCGGGATCCCGTTCGCCGCCACCCAGGCCGCCGCCTCCTCGAACTCCGGCTCCGTGTGGTAATTGACGAGGACCAGAGTGGCGTCCGGGGCGATGTCGTGGACCAGCTCCGCCATGCGCACGCCGTGCTCGCTCGTGCCGCCGAGGGCGCTCCGCCCGTCCAGTCCGTAGGCGGCGTCGAAGCTGCGCGACGGCATCGCCTCGCGCGGCGGCAGCTCGCCGGCGGCGATCGCGGCGTCGAGGTTCGTGAACCCCATGTCGAGGATCGCGACGGTCTGGCCGGCGCCGGTGACGCCCTGGCTCCAGAGGGCGTCGGCGCCGATCCGGAACGCGCCCTGGCTGATCAGGGCCGCGCCCCCGGGCGCGGCGCCGGCGGCGAGGGCAGTGACGACGACGACGAGGGCCGCCGCCGGCCCACGCAGGGACCGCGCCCCGCGCCGCGACGGGCACCGTCGCGGCGAGTCCGATGAGAGCGGTCGCCGGGGCAGACGTGCGACTGAAGCAGAGGCGGCGGCGGCTGTCCACCGGCCGCGGCGCGCCCG
>JAWVEW010000316.1:0-6505 GCA_033856495.1 Miltoncostaeaceae bacterium
AGCACCGCCAGGCCGGCCGCGAGCCAGTTCACCAGGCCTCCGATGAGCAGGGCGCTGATCGCGCCGAGCGCGATCCCGAAGATCAGCGCGCTGCGCGGCGAGACCCGCCCCGCCACCACCGGCCGCCCGCTGGTCCGGGTCATGCGCGCGTCGATGTCGCGGTCGACGTACTGGTTGATCGCGTTCGCGCCGCCGGCCGCCAGGTAGCCGCCGATCGTCGTCCAGAGCAGCGTCCAGCCGTCGGGCATGCCCTCCTGGGCCACCAGCATCGCGCAGACCGTGGTGACCAGCAGCAGCGAGATGATGCGCGGCTTGGTCAGCCGCACGTAGTCGGCGACCAGCTCGCGGGCGCGACGCGCGGGAGACCTGGCGGCTCGGGCGCCGAGGGCGGTGGTCGTCACCCGGCGGCCCGGGCGGCGAGCGCGATCAGCACGACCAGGAAGGCCGCGGGGAGGGCGGTCCAGAGCAGGTCGAGCCGGTCGTTGCCCCGGCGTGGAGCCTGCGGCGCGACCTCCGGGCCGACCCCCCCGCGCGTCCGGCGAGCCGGGAGCAGCAGGACGAGTGCGGCCGGGGCGATCAGCGCGGCCGCGACGGCGAGCGTGATCCAGCGCAGTGCCACGGCTGCGGACAATACCCCACCCCCGGCGGCATCAGGCCGCCGCGGGCCGCGATCGGGGACAATCGGGCCGTCGCCACCTGGCTCCTCAACCCGCCATGACCTCAGCCGACGCGATCGTGCTGGGCGCCGGCCCCGCCGGCCTCGGCGCCGGCCTCGCGCTCGCGCGCGCGGGGGCGCGCGTCGTCATGCTGGAGGGCGGGTCCCGGGCGGGGGGGCTGTGCGTCACCCTGCGCCGCGACGGCTTCGCCTACGACCTGGGCGGCCACATCCCGTTCGTCCGGGACGACGCTCGCGTCGCCTGGCTGCGCGAGCTGCTGGGCGGCGCCCTGCGCTGGGTGGACCGGCCGGTCGCCTGCGTGGTCGACGGGCGGATCGTCCCGGGCCGCTACCTCGACCAGCGCGATCCGGCCCAGATGGGTGCCGCTGGCCCGACCGGCCTCGACCCGGCGTCCGGCCTCGGCTACCTGGCCGCCCGGGCCGGCGCGCCCGCGGTCGAGCGGTTCATGCGCCGTTATCTGGAGAAGATCGACGGGATGCCGCTCGAGCGGGTGCCCGCCGCGCGGGTCGAGCGGCTGCTGGTGGGCCAGGCCGCGCCCGCGGGGTTCTGGTACCCGTTGGGGGGGATCGGTCGCCTGATGGATGCGATGGCCGAGGCGGTCCAGGCGGCCGGGGGCAGGGTGCTGCTCGGCGCCCGGGCCGAGGCCGTGCTCGTCGAGGGCGGCCGCGTCAGGGCGGTCGACGTCGAGGCGGCGGGCCGCCGGCTGCGGATCGGCGCGCCGGCGCTCGTGGCGGGGCTGCCTGCGGGCGCGGCGGCGGCGCTCGTGCGGCCGGCGCCGCCGGCGGGCATCGTTCCCGAACTGCGGATGCGCGCGGTCTGCATCGTCTACCTGGCGGTCGCCCGGGAGCGGCTCACCCCCGAGCCATGGATCCAGGTGGACGACCCCGCGGTGCCCTTCGCGCGGCTGCTGGAGGCGCGGAACTGGAGCCCCGGCATGGCGCCGCCCGGCGAGACCGTGGTGGGGATGGAGTGCTACTGCGACCCGGACCCGGCCGACCCCGTCTGGGGGCTGGACGACGACGCCCTCGCCGCCGCCTGCGCGCGGGCGCTGGCGCAGCCACTGGGCCTGCTGGACGACCCCGCGGAGGCCCGCCCGCTCCAGGTCGTGCGCCTGCCGCGAGCCTATCCGGTGGTCGCGCTGGAGGAGGTGGAGCGGGCGATGGCCCTGCCGCGCTGGCTCGCCTCGATCGGCGGCATGAGCCTGGCGCAGGGCGGGGCGGTGATCGAGGCGATCGAGGCCGGCGAGGCGGCCGCGTCGAGGATCCTCTAGGTGCAGGACCCCATGAGGCGGCTGGACTCGTCCTTGATGTGCTCGAGCGCGAGCCCCAGCGCCCGGTAGGTGGGCCGCTGCTCGCCGCTCCAGGACCGGGTCGCGTCGACCTCCGGTGCGCCGACCTCCCGCGCCTGCTGGTACAGCGCGTCGAACGCGGAGAAGAGCACCGGGTTCACTGGGACGTCGGGGCGGAGGCGCACGATGTCGCGCACCACCCGGTACAGCTCGCTCAGGTCTCTCTGCAGGTGGGGGTACATTCCTTCTTCCCGGACGAGTCGGCGAGTTCCATGGTGGGGCCCCCGAGGGCGAATGGGCATCACCCGAAAGGGGTATCCGCGGGGCCGCCGTGGACCGGATGCGGCCCCCGGTCCGGGGGAGGGCGTGCGCTACCCTTGAGCGCCCAGATGGCGACCACGCACCCCTCCGAACCGCGCGCGGCCGCAGACGCCTTCCGGGCGCTGCTCGGCCCCCGGCGGGTGCTCGACCATCCGCTCGAGCGGATGATCTACGCGCGCGACGGCTCGATCGGCGGCGTCGGGGACTGCGGGATCGCGGTCCTCCCGGAGACCACCGAGGAGGTGGCCGCGTGCGTGCGCCTGGCCCGCAAGCACGACCTCAAGGTCGTCGCGCGCGGCTCGGGCACCGGCCTGGCCGGCGGAGCGGTGCCGCTGGAGGGGGCGCTGGTGATCTCGCTCGCCCGGATGGGCCGGATCCTCGCGATCGACGCCGGCACGCCGTGCGCGTGGGTCGAGCCGGGGGTCCTGAACCTCGACCTGTCGCTGGCGGTCCGTCACCTCGGCCTGCACTACGCGCCCGACCCCTCCAGCCAGCAGGCGTGCTCGATCGGGGGCAACGTGGCCACCAACGCTGGCGGGCCGCACTGCCTCGCATCGGGGGTCACCGTCTCGCACGTGCTCGGGCTCGAGGTGGTGCTGGCCGACGGGCAGGTGGTGGAGCTGGGCGGCCCGGCGCCGGACCCTCCCGGGTACGACCTGCGCGGCCTGATGGTCGGCAGCGAGGGGACGATGGGCATCGTCACGAAGGTCTGCGCCCGGCTGATGCCCAACCCGCCGGCGGTGCGGACGATCCTGCTCGACTTCGCGACGGTCGCCGAGGCGGGCGCCACCGTGAGCGAGGTGATCGCGGAGGGGGTCGTGCCGGCGGCGATGGAGATGATGGACCGGACGATGACGGTGGCGGTCGAGGCCTTCGTCCATGCCGACCTGCCGGTGGACGCGGCGGCGGTGGTCCTGATCGAGGTGGACGGGACGCCGGCGCAGGTCGAGGCCGAGGCCGGGATCGTGGAGCAGGTGGCGCGCCGGCACGGCGTCGGGACGGTGCGGGTCGCGGCCGACGAGGCCGAGCGGGCGCTCCTGTGGAAGGCGCGCAAGAGCGCCTTCGGCGCGGTGGCGCGCGTGGCGCCCAACTACTACCTGCACGACTGCGTGGTGCCACGGACGCGCCTGGTGGAGGTGCTGGAGACGATCGAGGCGCTCGCGATCGAGTACGACCTGGTGATCATGAACGTCTTCCACGCCGGCGACGGCAACCTCCACCCGCTGATCGCCTTCGACCGCCGCGACGCCGCCCAGCTGGAGCGCGTCTACGCCTGCGGCGAGCGGATCATCGAGGCCTGCGTGGCGGTGGGCGGCGTGCTCTCGGGCGAGCACGGCATCGGGCTCGAGAAGCGCGACTTCATGCCGCTCACCTTCTCCCCCACGGACCTCGACGCGCAGGCGCGGGCGCGCGACGCCTTCGATCCCGAGGGGTTGCTGAACCCCGACAAGGTGCTGCCCAAGGGCAGCCGCTGCGGCGAGCTGATCCTGGGGGCGGGATCGCTTCCGCCCGGCACGTGGTTGTAACCCCGGGGACGGCCGAGGAGGCCTGCGCGCTGCTCGCCGGCGCGAGCGTGCGCGGGGCCTCCCTCGAGCCGGTGGGCGGCGGCACCCGCTCGCGCTGGGGCGCGCCGGCGCCGCCCGCCGAGCTGCGCCTCTCCACGGCCGAGCTCTGCCGGGTGGTGGACTACGAGCCCGCCGATCTCACCGCCACGGTGGAGGCCGGCATGCCGGCCGCCGCGCTCGTCGACCTGCTCGGCGCGGAGGGCCAGTGCTGGCCTCAGGCCGACCTGCGGCCGGGCTCCACGGTGGGGGGCGTGCTGGCGAGCGCGGCCAGCGGACGGGCGCGCCTGCGCTTCGGGCCGGTGCGCGACTCCCTGCTCGAGGTGGTGCTGGCGACCGGCGACGGACGTCTCGTCAAGGGCGGCGGGCGCACCACCAAGGGCGTCGCCGGCTACGACCTGCCGCGGCTGATGGTCGGCTCGCGGGGGACGCTGGGCGTGATCGTCCAGGTGACCCTGAAGCTCTGGCCGGTCCCGCCCGTCCGCGCCTGGTTCGGGGCCGAGGCCGATCTGGGCGAGCGCCTGTCGCTCGCCGAGCGTGTGCTGAGGACCATCCACCGGCCGGCCTGCGTGCTCCTCGGGCCGCGCCGCCTGTCGGTCGAGCTGGCCGGTCACCCGGAGGACATGGCGGCGCCCGGAGGCCTTCTGCCCGCCGGGCCCCCGCCCGCGCCGGCCGGGCGCGGCACCGTCCAGGTCGGCGTGGCGCCCGCCGCCCTTCCCGCCCTCGCGGGCGCCCTGGAGCGCGAGGGGCGGCCGTACGAGGCCAGCATGGGGGTGGGCGGCTGCCTGGTGGCGGTCGACGCTGCTGAGGAGGTGGCGGCGGTGCGGGCGCTGGCCTCCGCCCACGGCGGGCATGCGGTGGTCATCGACGGGCCGGACGACCTGCGCGCCGACGCGTGGGGGCCGCCGCCGCCCGGGCTCGAGCAGATGCGACGCCTGAAGGAGGCCTTCGACCCCGCCGGCATCCTCAACCGCGGCCGCTTCGTGGGAGGAATCTAGTGGGTTGGGACCCCAGGCAGATCGCGCCGGAAGAGGAGGACATCGTCCGCTGCGTGGCGTGCGGGCTCTGCCTGCCGCACTGCCCGACCTTCCGCGTGACCGGCCTGGAGACCGCCTCGCCGCGGGGGCGGATCGCCGCGATGCGGGCGGTGGACGAGGGGCGGGCGGAGATGGACTCCGTCTTCGCGACCATGATGGACGAGTGCCTGGCCTGCCGGGCCTGCGAGGCCGCCTGCCCGAGCGGCGTGCCCTTCGGGCGGATGATCGAGGCCGCGCGCGCCCAGATCGAGCCGCTGCGCCCGGTCCGCGCCCGTGGCGTGAAGCGGCTGGGGCTAGCCTGGGTGCTCCCGCGTCCGCGGCTGATCCGGGCGATGGCGCTGGGCCTCGGCCTGGCCCAGGCGCTGCGCCTCGACCGGCTGGCGCCGGCGCGGCTGCGCGCCAGCACGCCGCGGATGTCCCTCGGGGAGCTCGCGCTCCCGCTGGCCCCCGCGCAGGGGCCGGTCGCCGGACCCGTGGCCGCCCTGCTCACCGGCTGCGTGATGGACGTCGCCTTCCGGCCCGTCCACCGCGCCACCCTGCAGGCGCTCGCGGCGGCCGGTCACCGGGCGATCGTGCCGCCCGGCGGCGGCTGCTGCGGCGCCCTGGCGATGCACTACGGCCATCCCGGCGCGGCCCGCAGGATGGCGCGGGACCGCATCGCCGAGCTCGAGGGCGCCGACCTCGTGGTGGTCAACAGCGCCGGCTGCAGCGCCCACATGAAGGCCTACGGCGAGCTGCTGGCCGACGACCCGCGCTTCGCCGCGCGCGCCGAGCGCCTGGCCGAGCGGGTCCGCGACTTCGTGGAGATGGACCTCGGGGCGGGCGCCGGCGCGCCGCTGCCGCCCACCCGCGTCGCCGTCCACGACGCCTGCCACCACCTCCACGCCCAGCGCATCGGGCCCAGCCTGCGCGCGATGCTCCGCGCGACCGGCGCCGACCTCGTCGAGGTTGCCGACGCCGGGCGCTGCTGCGGCGCGGCGGGCCTCTACAGCGTCACTCAGCCGGAGCTGTCGGCCGAGCTGCGGGGGCAGAAGGCGCGCGCGATCGCGGCGGCCGGCGCGCCGGTGGTGGCGGTGGCGAACCCGGGCTGCGCATTGCAGATCGAGGCCGGGCTGCGCGAGATCGGCTCCACGGTTCGCGTGGTCCACCCGGCGCAGCTGCTGGCGGCCGCCGGCGGGCACGGCGCTCCGAGTGGCAGGAGCCCGAGCCCGAGTCCGTGAACGCGGCGCCCGGAACGGGCGCGAACTCCCAGTCGTAGGCGCCGGGGCGGGGCGTCTGCGGCGCGAAGCGCTCGTAGGTGTGGTCGTGCCCGTTCAGCACCACCTCGGCGCCGGCGGCCGAGAGCAGCTCCCGGAAGCCCCGCGTCGAGGCGCTGTCGCGCCCGCCCGAGCTGAAGAGCGGGATGTGCCAGTAGGCGAGGGTGCAGCGGTTGCGATGCGTCGCCAGGTCCTCGGCCAGCCAGCGGCCCTGCGCCGAGCCGACCCGCATTGCCCGAGTCGCAGCCGCTGTCCGGCCCGCGGGGCGTCGTGGGTGAGGTGCTCGTGATTGCCGGGCGCCGGCCGCGTGATGGCCTTGACCCCGACCCCAGGAGCGGTCGTCGGGGCCGCGGTAGGCGGCAAG
>JAWVEW010000317.1:0-2701 GCA_033856495.1 Miltoncostaeaceae bacterium
ACCACGCCGGCGAGGCGGTCGAGACGATCAAGCGCACGGGGGCGCAGACGCTCGCCATCTTCGAGCTCGCGACCTGGCTGGAGAGCAAGGGCTGCGAGAACGTCGTGCCGATGAACAAGGGCGGCACGGTGGAGATCGCCGGCGTCAGCGCGACCATGGTGCACGCCGTCCACAGCGGCGCGATCCTGGACGAGGGCAAGATCGTCGAGGGGGGGGACGCGGCCGGGTTCGTGCTGGAGTTCCCGGACGGCCTCGTCGTCTACCAGGCCGGCGACACCGACGTCTTCGGCGACATGGGCCTGATCGCGGAGATCTACCAGCCGACCGTCGCGGTGCTGCCGATCGGCGACCACTTCACGATGGGGCCGCGCCAGGCCGCCCACGCCGTCCGCATCCTCCGCGTGAAGCAGGTGATCCCCGGCCACTTCGGCACCTTCCCGGTGCTCGCCGGCACGCCGGCGGCGCTCCGGGCGCTCGTGTCGGGCGACGTCGAGATCCCCGACATGTCCCCGGGGACCCGTCTTCCATAGCGGATCGGGTCAGGCGCGGGTCGTCGCCTCGACCGCCCGCGCCGCCGTCACTCCTCGGCCGAGGAGTAGGCGAACGTGGACTCGTATGCGCAGACGCCATGCAGGTCGAAGGAGAGCGGACCCTCCTCCACCCGCAGCGCCTCCGTGTACAGCTCCCTGCCGCGGCGGTCGTGCCCCGGGATGATGCAGGTCACCGGCTCCTGGTCCTCGACCGGTCCGCGAATCCGCAGCGTCACCTGCCCGCTCGCCCGGAACCAGCCGCGGCCGCGCGTGTGGTCGATCTCGATCGTGACGGCCCGCCAGCCGAGGGGGCGGCTCTCCTTCCAGGCCCACGGGAAGTGCTTCATGACGCTCCCGCCGAGCCGCCCGGTGAGGATGTCCACCAGCGCCTGGCGCTGGCGCTCGTCCCCGCGCTCGTCCACGTAGAGGAAGAAGGTCCAGGGCGACCCGGGCTCGTCGTCGTCGTACCGGCAGACCAGGACCGCCCCGAGCCCCGAGAGGTCGACGTCGCCGGCCCGCCCCTCGGTCACCGCCCACGAGAGCGCGCCCGTGCAGATGCCGTGGGTGGAGCGCCCCCCGGTCCTGCCGCCGACCCGCCGGCAGGGGCAGATCGCGTCGCAGTTGCACGCCTCGAGATAGGTGCCTGAGATCGTCCAGGCGGTGCGATCGCTCACCCGCGCTCCGTCCGGATCGGGACCCCGCGGGGCCCGATCATGTCAGAGCCACCCCCGAGGCGCGGGTGTCGGGCTCAGCTGGCCTCGAGCAGCCGCCGGCGGGTGCGGCGCCTGCGCGCGTGCCACGCTGCGAGAGCTGCCCCCACGATGAGGAGCGGCGGCAGCACCAGGATCAGGGCCTGCATCACCCAGGCGGTGCCTCCCGCGAGCCGCCCGCCGGCCCGGTAGAGGGCCCCCACGAACTGGCCCCGCTCCTCCTTCGGGCCGACGGTGGTGAGCGTGAGGTTCATCGTCGCCATCTGGGTTCGGTCGCGGACCGCGTTCTGCCGGTCGCTCGTGGCCCGGTAGGCGGCCTCGGCGGCGGCCAGCCGTGCCGCCCGCGCGGCGTCGCCCGGGTGGGCCGCGAGCTCGGCCCGCAGCTGGCGCACCCGCTCGAGCTGGCGCCGCAGTCGGCGCGCCCCGGAGCCCAGCCGCGCCCCCAGGTCGACGGTCACGGCGCGCTGGCCGATGACGGTGCCGAGAGCGGAGAAGCCCCGCAGGGCCGCCTCGACGCGCGCCGGCGGCACCTTGAAGACGAGGACGTTCTGGCCCTGTCCTGCGTCGGGCACCGAGTAGCGGGTCGAGGCGAGGAAGCCGCCGAGGCCGTGCACGGTCGTCATGGCCCGCGTGCTCGCCCGGGACAGGGCCTGGACGTCCTGCACGTGGACCCGGGTCCACGTGCGCACGTCCTGGGGGCGGCTGTCCGTGACGAGCGGCGCCACCATGGTGGCCGCCGGGGGCGAGGGGGTCGGTGCGGCGGAGCCCTGCGGCAGAGCCGGGGTGGCGGAGAACGCCGGGGCGAGCGCGCGCCGAAGCGTCCCGCTGTCGGCAGCCGGCTCCCGCGTCGCCTTGAAGCCCTCCCCGGGATCGGCGGGCGTGGTTCCTCCGCCCGGCATCAGCAGCGCAGCCGCCAGCGCGGCCGCCGCCAGCGCGCCGATCGGCGCCGCCATCATCGTGCGCCGGCGCGTGCCGCCTGCCCAGATCGAGGCCAGCCGGCCCCGGCCCTGCCGTGCCTGGGCCTCTGCCGGGGCCTCGGCGACGAGCGCGCCCAGGCGAGCCCGCAGCGACTCTGGCGCGGGGCCCTCCAGGCCACGCAGGTCCACGGCGAGGGCCAGCAGCGCGCGCTCCTCAGCGCTCTTCGGGGCCTCCCGGCCGTCGACGAGGGCAGCCAGGCGCTCGGGGCTCACGGCCTCACGCATCATCGCGGGTCACCTCGAGGCGCAGCTTTGTCATTGCTCGGTGGAGCTGGGTCGTCACCGCGGAGGGCGTGATCCCGAGCGTCTGAGCCACCTCGCGCGTGTCCATCTCGAGGACCACCCGCAGCGTGATCAGCTCGCGCTCGGCACGGCTCAGACGCCCGAGCGCCGCGCGCAGCTCGGGCGACGAGTCGCTGGGCATCGGCTCGTCGGAGAACTCGCGGGGCTCCGAGGACGCGTAACGCGTCTCGCGGCTCCGCCG
>JAWVEW010000318.1:0-7605 GCA_033856495.1 Miltoncostaeaceae bacterium
CAGCCGCGCGATGAGGAAGCTCGGTGCGCGCGATCGCGCGCAGCTGGTTGGGCTCGCCTACGAGACCGGGCTGGTCAAGACCGGCGATTGCGCCGGCGCCGACGGCCGGGCGGCGTAGCCGGAGCACAGGCCGGCTACCCGGACGAGCCGACGGCCGGCCCGCGCGGGGCGGCGTGCAGGCGCCGCCCGCCCCCGGAGGCGCGCTCGTCCCGCTCCTCGCGGCAGCCCGGGCCGACCAGGAGCACCGGGCAGGGGGCATGGTAGGCGAGGTGATGCGCGAAGCTTCCGTAGAGCGCGCGGGCGGCGGCGCCCCGGTAGACGCCCGCAACGAGCAGGTCCACCCGCGCCCGCCGAGCCCAGTCGCAGACGACCTCGGCATCGGGATCGCCGGTCAGGAGCACGGCCTCGGCCCCGGGCAGCCCGGCCGTCATCCTCTCCAGCAGGGCCGCCTCGCCCGCCTGCCAGTCCACGTCGAGCGCCACCGGAATCGGCGTCCCGGCCCCCAGCCACCACGCGGCCGGGAGGTCTGCCACATGCACCACGCTGAGCTTGCCCGGCCCGCCTCCCCAGACGCGGACCGCCTCGGCCAGGGCCCTCTCCGACCCCTCCGAGTCGTCTATCGCGCAGGCCACGTGACGGTAGGGGGAACCCTCGCTCATCGCCGCTCCCTCCTGTCTCGGGGGCAGAGCCCGCGGCCCCCGGCGGGGCCCTCCGCCACATCGATCGTATGCTCAACGTCCCTGATTATCAAGGCAATTGATCATCGTGCTGCTGGTTAGAGTGACGCCGTGCCGCCGCCGGAGCCCAACATCTCGCGCCTGCTGCGGGACGCCCTGCGGACGCTGGAGCGCGAGACCCTGCGACGCCTTCACGCCGCGGGCTACCCCGACATCAGCGTGGCCCAGACCAAGCTCCTGGGCGACCTCGACGAGGACGGCAGCGCTCAGGGGGTGCTGGTGGAGCGCTCGGGCCTGACCGCCCAGGCGGTGAGCCAGCTCATCGAGCAGCTGGTGGGCCTGGGCTACCTGGCCCGCGAGGCGCTGCCGGGGGACCGGCGCGCCCGACGGATCGTCTGGACCGAGCACGGGAGACGCGGCCGGGCGGTGGCTCTGGAGCTGCTCGCCGAGATGGAGGCCGAGCTGGCGCAGCGGGTCGGCGAGCGACGCTACGCGACGGCCCGCCGCACCTTGCGGCAGATCGCGGAGCAATCCCCGGGAGACTAGTGGAGCGCTACGAGCGCGAGCTCACCAGCGGCGCCGGCGGCCGTGCATCCACCGCGGCAGGACGCGGGGTCGGGGCCTCACGCGGCCACGACCTCGCGGATCGCGGAGGAGATGGCGGCCGCGACCCTCAGCGGGCCGTGCCCGGCGCCGAGCACGAGCGTGTAGTGGTTGACGCCCGGCACGTCCTCGATCCGTGCGCCGGGATGGGCGGCGGCGAACTCCTCGACTGCCGCGTCCGGGACCAGCGGCTCGTCGCCGTTGAGCAGGCCGCGTTCCGCGCGCAGAAGGGTGAGCGGCGCGCGCACTCGATCGACGGACGTGCGGGTGGTCCCGTCCCGCAGCAGATCGACGCTGTCCTTCCGCACGGCCGCCTCCGAGACCACGCAGCGCACGGCCCCCGGCCCGCCGGCCATGTCGTAGCGCGCGTAGGCCTCGACGTCGTCGTTCCAGGCGTGGGCGAACGCGGGGTGCGCGCGCCAGAGGGCGACGTACTCCTCCGCCGACTCGAAGGTCATGGCAAGGCGGGCGATCGCCGGCCCCACCACCGCCTGCAGCACCTCGTCGGGATCGTCATCCGTCAGCGGGAACGACAGCCCGGCGTCCAGCAACACGAGGCCGGCCGCGCGCTCCGGGTGCTCAGCCGCCAGGCGAGCGCCGACCCACGCGCCCATCGAGTGTCCGGCCACCACCACCCGCTCCACCCCCGCGGCGTCGAGCACGGCGAGCAGATCGGGAAGGTGCGTCGGAATCCCGTAGGGCGCGGGCAGCGAGGCGCTGCGGCCGCGTCCGCGCAGATCGGGGGCCAGTACGCACGCCCGCGTCGTGGCGACCAGCTCGCGCGCGACGGTCCGCCAGGTCAGATGGGACGCGGTGACGCCGTGGACCGCCAGCACGACGGCCTCGGCCTCGTTCGGGGGCGGTCCGGCGCGCGCAACCGTGAGCGCCCCTCCCCTGACCGGGACCGTGAATCGGGCGGTGAAGGGATCGTCAAGTGCGGGGTGGGGGCGGGATGCAGGCCCTCCGCCTCCGTTCGTCGTCGCCAACTCCATGACTGGCTCGTCCCTTTCGTCGTTCTGCACGGGGCCCGAAACGGAGGCCCCTGCCGACCGTCTGGTCGGGGAAGCCGCCCCTTACGCCATAGGTTGCGGCCTCCGCAAGCCCGGCCGCGGCTGGCCGTTGTGCCAGCGCGGGCCGCCCGGGCGGACGGCGGACTCGCCTGGAGGGCGGCGGATCGAGGCCCGTCGAGGGCCCCGGTCCGAGGGCATCAGCGCTCCCGCCGCCCGCCTCCAAGCTGTCGAATGGACGACCCCGCCCGCTCGCCGTCGCACGCCGCGCCCGGTCGGGCCTCCTCCTCGCCATCCCGGCCGGCGGGCCTGACCCTGCCCACGCCGTCGCGGGCCCGCGCCCACCTGTCCACGACGCGCCAGAGCGGTCGCAGCCGCTCACCCCTGACCCGAGCCTCGAGCAGCCGGGGGTCCTGTCCGGACAGGACCGGGAGGCCCGTCTGCACGCCCGCGGGCCGATCGCCCGCGCCGGTCGCGGCGCGGTACAGCGAGACGAGGCCCGCCGCCTGCCCCGGGGGGAGGGGGCCCAGGTACTCCACGAGCTGGTCGCGCACGAGGGGGCCCGGGTTGGCGAGGTCGAGGAACCCCGGGTAGCCGAGCGGCTTCGGACCCAGCACGAGATCGCGATCGGTGGCCAGCTCGGGGGGCTGCGCGAGCGGCACCGCCAGATAGGCGTCCGCCCAGCGGACGGGGCGGCAGACGATGGCGACGACCTCCGCCCAGTCCGTGCCGTCCAGCGGCACCGCCCGCCAGAGCTGGCCGGTGCGGATGCGCCGGGGACGCGGCAGGAGGGGTCGTGGAGGCAGCCGGAGCGGCCTCGGCGGAAGATCGGCGAACCGCGGCTCGGGCATGCCGGCGAGCAGGGCCTGGCACCGCGGGCAGCAGCCCAGGTGCCGCCAGGCCTCGGGGTCCTCCGCGCCCGCCCGAAGATCGAACAGCTCCATCAGGGACAGGCACCGCTTGTCATTCATCGCCATTCCCTCCCTGGGACGCCACTCTGAGCACCTCTTCCAGCACCGCGGCGAAATCCTCGTCGGACGGGGAGGCCTCCAGGACCGCCATCACCGCCCGCCGGTACTCGTTGTCGACGGTCCCCCGGCTGACGCCGAGACGTCCCGCCAGCCGCTCCAGCGTGTCCTGGGGGCGCTCGCGCAGGACGCGGAGCTGCCGACACGAGAGCGATCCCAGCGCCGCGCGCGCGGCGTCCTCGATCTCCACCGGTCCGGCGGTGGTCTCCGGCGCGGCGAGCTCCTCGACCTCGTCGAGGCCCACCGTTGTCGGGGCGTAGGCGTAGGCAAAACGGCCTCGCAGCGCCGTGTCGAGGTGCCGGCCGCTCAGCGCGGCCCCAACGCGCTCCAGGAGGCCGCGCAGGAAGCGCCGCAGGTCCGACGTGCTGAGCACCGGATCGCTGCGCTGGCTGGACGGGTAGCGCAGCAGCGCGAAGTCCCCGAGCGCCCAGGCGCTCGCCACCAGCGTCTCGTCACTGCCGGCATAGAGGGCGGGGCGACGCCACTCCGCAAGCCCCCACCAGCGCTCGCCGGACACGTTCGCGTCCCGCACCAGGGCGAAGCCGTCCTCCGCCGCCATCAGCAGACCGGCCCGCTCGAGGAGGCGCGGGCCGCTGGAGCGCCGGCTGCGCGCGACCAGCCAGTTCCGAAGCGCCCGCTCCAGGTATCGCGACAGCGCTCGCGGCGTCCGGCAGCGGTCGAATGCGCGGAGCAGGCCACCGCGCAGGAGCGACTCCTCGAGCCAGGCGTGCAGCGTCTCCGCCACGGCCTCGCGATCGTCCCAACGGCCACTGGGCAGCGGAGACGGCGCCAGAGCGCGCGTGGCCTGGGTGACGGCGATCAGCCGCCCCAGCCAGACGTAGAGCTCGGCGGTCACCTCGCCCGACCTCAGCGCCCGGCGCGCGTCCGCGAATTCCCGCTGGCTGAGCAGAAGGCTCATGCGAGATCCGCCCCGACCACGCGCCCCGGGTGGCGCTCAAGGCCGGCGGCCGGCACGAGGCGGCGGATGCACGGGAAGCGACCGTCCGGCTCCGGCCCCTGGGCCAGTCCACGCGAAATCGAACAGCAAGACACGGCTATCGCCCCCCAGCGCCATCTCAGGCCACCCTCGCTCGCACGTAGGCCCGACCGACAAAGGGTGGGCGCAGACGCGCCCGCGCTGACTGGTCCTCGTGCCAGCCGCCGCTGCCCGTTCGACCGCGGGCGGCGCGCCGGGCCTGACCGACGACCCCGACGCCGAGATGCCCGACCTCAGCTCAGCCTGGTGACCGGGTCGCTCGGCGCGCGGCCGGCGAGCTTCGTCCCGGCGCATCGCCCTGGCGACCGGCGCAGACGGTCCATTGGGACGGTCCGGCGGGCCTCCCGCTCCGCGCATCCTCCGGAGGAGAGGTCGTGACGCTCCCAGGCCTCCGTCAGACGAGAGGAGGATCGCGTGGCATCGAGGCGATCGAGCGCGTTGGTCGACGACGGTGAATTCAAGGCTCGCCAGCGCGCGATGTGGGCGCTGGGCGACTACCACAGGTTCGCGACCGAGTGGCTCTGGGGCCTCGGCCCCGAGCTCGTCGCGGCCTGCGGCATCTCCCCCGGGCAGCGCGTGCTCGACGTGGCCGCCGGCACCGGGAACGTCGCGATCCGCGCCGCCGAGGCGGGAGCGCGGGTGGTCGCGTCGGACCTCACGCCGGAGAACTTCGAGGCGGGCCGCCGAGAAGCGCGCGCCCACGATGTGGAGCTCGAGTGGGTGGAGGCCGACGCGGAGGCGCTGCCGTTCGCCGATGGCGAATTCGACGTCGTCACGTCATCGGTCGGGGCGATCTTCGCACCCGATCACCAGGCGGTGGCGGACGAGCTGCTGCGCGTCTGCCGTCCCGGGGGCACGATCGGGCTCATCGCGATCGTGCCCTCCGGCCCTGTCGCAGACCTCGCCGGGATCTTCGAGCGTTACGCGCCGCCTGCTCTCCTCGGGGCGCAGTCGCCGCTCGGGTGGGGCCGCGAGGAGCACGTACGGGAGCTCTTCGGCGACCGGCTCGCGTCGCTCGAGATGAGCCGCAAGCGCTTCGCGCAGGACGGCTTCGCCGACCTCGAGTTCCTCAAGTCCTACCACCCGGTGTTCATCGCGCTCTACAGGCAGCTCGCCGCCGAGCCGGCTCGCCTCGCGGCGATCGACCGCGACCTCGCAGAGATGACCAGGCAGTGGCAGCGCGCCGGCACCGGCGGTGAGGATGTCCTCGACGGGCAGTTCCTGCTGATCGTGGCCCGCAAGCACCCCGGCTCGTAGGACGGGACGAGACCGATCGAGACCGCGGTCGAGCCGTCAGGCCCGCCTCATCCAGCGCTCACCCGCCACTCCTACCGTCCGTTCGACGGTCGCACGACCGACCGACGACGGACGGAGGAGCATCACGATGTTCGACACCGCAATCCTCCCCGGGGTCCTGACGGGCCGTCCGCCCGCGGTCGGGTTCACGGGCCTCGGGCCATGCGGAAGGCGGCGAAGGCCGATAAGGAGATCAACGACGGCGGTCAGCCGGGCGGAGACCGAGCGTGCGGACGGCGTCAGCCGAGCCGGCACGGAGCACCCCGACGGGGTGAGCGGCAGCGTGCAGCAGGAGCCGGTCGGTCCGGAGATCGCGGGCCGGTAGCGACGTGGTGATCAGCCTTCCCGCGCACCTGGGCCATGGGGCGCTGGCCGGCCCGGTCCTCGGCGACTGCGCAGGCCTGCCGATGCCGGCAAGGCCGTCCTGCCCTCGGCGCCGTCGTCTGGGCGGCCGGCACGTCGGGGCTCGGGGCCCTGCTGGGCGTGCCGGGCGCCGGCGTGGCCCTGGTCAGCGGCTGGGTCCTGGCCGCCGGCGAGGCGTGGGTGGCCGCCCTGCGGGCCCGGCGGGCAGTGCGGGGGCGGCCTCCCCACTAGTCCTCGGCCGGAAGCGAGATCCAGACGTCCGCGCCGCCCTCGGTGTTCCGCGCGTGGGCCGCGCCGCCGTGCGCCACCGCGATCGCCCGGACGATCGCGAGGCCGAGCCCCGCCCCCTCGGTCGTACGCGCGTGATCGGCCCGGGAGAACCGCTCGAAGGCGGTCGAGAGGAACTCCGGCGGGAACCCCTCCCCGCCGTCCTTCACATGGAGCTCGACGAGGCCGTCCGACGCCTGCGCCGCGAGGTGGATCCGGCCGCCGCCGTGTCGGACCGCGTTCTCCACCAGGTTGCCGATGGCCTGCTCCAGGCGAGCCGCGTCGCCCCGAATGGCCAGATCGTCCGGCGCGTCGACGACGATCTCCCGGCCCGCCTCGGCCGCCCGGCGCGCGAAGCGCGTGCGCAGGGTCTCGAGCAGCCCCGCGGCCCCGACGGTCTCGCGGCGGATCGGCAGCCGCCCCTGGTCCGCACGGGCCACGACGAGGAGATCGTCGGCGAGCTGCGTGAGCCGATCGGTCTCCTCAGCCGCGGCGACGACCGCCCTCCGCACGTCCTCGAGCGGCCTGCCCTCGCGGAGCGCGAGCTCGAGCTCCAGCTTGAGGACGGCCAGCGGCGTGCGCAGCTCGTGGCTGGCATCGGAGACGAAGGCGCGCTCACGCGCCATCGAGCGGTCGATGCGGCCGAGCATCTCGTTCAGGGTCGCCGCCAGCCGGTGCAGCTCGTCTCTCGCGGGCGGCATCGGAAGCTGGTCGCCGGCCTGCTGTCCGGAGATGCGCGCCGCTCGCCTGCGCATGGACTCGACCGGGCGGAAGGCCGCGGTCGCCAGCCCGTAGCCCGCGACGGAGGTCGCCAGCAGCGCGAGCGGGCCGACGACGAGCAGCAGCACCGTCAGGTTGTGCAGCGCGGCGTCGCGATCCTCCAGATCGGCTCCCACCACGACGACGAGCCGCGTCGCCTGGGCGCGCGCAGGCACGGCCAGGAGCCGGACGCGGTCCTCGAAGCCCGGCAGCGTCCGCTCGACGAGGAGCTCTCGCCGCGAAGCAGCCGCCAGCTCGGTCGGCGAGAGGACGGCCCGCCCGCGCAGCAGCGGCGTCCCGTCGAGCACCCGCCCCCGCGCGTCGAGCACCTGCGCGATGCTCTGGCCGCGCTCGGTCAGGGGGCTGCGCCCGGCCTGGGCGAGCCCCTGGTCGGCCTGCTCCGCCAGCGCCGTCACGTCGGCCGCGCGAGCGTGCAGGCCCCGGTCGATGTTCGCGTTCAGGTCGTGGGCGAGCACCACTCGCAGCACGAGGCCGACGGAGGCCAGCACCAGCGCCATCGCCGCCGCGAAGGCGAGCGTCAGGCGGAGGCGGATCGGGAGGCGCGCTAGCACCCGCCGTCGGCGCGAAGGCGATAGCCGGCGCCCCGC
>JAWVEW010000319.1:0-5568 GCA_033856495.1 Miltoncostaeaceae bacterium
GCCGCCGAGCTCGGCCCTCTGCCGGGCCTGGAAGGCCTCCTGCTCCTCGATGAACGCACGCACGTGCGGCGGTTGGTCCGACCGCCGCTTCGGCGCGCCGTCGAGCCCCAGCCGGCGCTCGTACAGCCCCTGGCCGTGCATGCTGACCACCAGCCCGGCGAGCGGGTCGTTCCGAGCCGCCCGCTCGATCCCGTCCCGGTAGAGGGCGGTGTGGCGAACCGAATCGATCTCGGGGAAGTCGATCGGCCGTCCGGCGGAGTCGATTTCCGGGGCCTCCTCCCAGGGCCGCCAGCCCTCGTCGTGCCAGGCGCCGGCGCAGCTGATCGGGTGGAACGGGTCGGGCAGGAGGAAGTCCGCGTTGCCCCAGGCCTCGGCCATGAGCGCGCACTGGGCCTGGTGGTCCACCTGGCGCACCATCACCAGGCCCTCGGCGCGCGCGGAGACGATCACGGCGGGCAACGCTAGCAGGGGCCGGCTCGCCCAACGGACCCCGAAGCTTTACTACGATTTGCAGGCACGGTCGACTGGGACGCCATCCGCGTCCCGCCGGCGCCATCGCGTTCCCACCCCGGCGGGCAGCGCCATGTTCGAGATCGGAATCGCCCTCCGCGACGCCCGCGCCCAGCGGGGGCTCGACCTCGCCCAGTGCGAGGTCCGAACGCGCATCAGGGCCAAGTACCTGCGGGCGATGGAGGACGAGCGCTTCGAGCTGCTGCCCGGGGCCGCGTACGTGAGGGGGTTCCTGCGCGCCTACGGAGAGTCCCTCGGCCTGGACGGCCAGGTGCTGGTCGACGAGTACACGCTGAGGTTCGAGCCCCGCCCCGAGCCCGCGCACGAGCTGCCGGCCGTGCGCCGGCCGGCGCCGCCGGGCCGGATCTGGCCGAAGGGCCGCTCGCCCCGGTCCTCCCGGCGTTCCGAGGCGCAGCTCCTGTGGCTGGCGATCGGCGGGGCGCTCGCCGTGGCGCTGCTGGTCTGGGTGGGCGCCGACGACGGCCAGCGGACCACGCCGATCCCCGCCGCCCCCAGCGTCCCCTCGGTGCGGGCGCCGGCGGGCCCGGCGGCCCGGCAGACCCCGGCCGCGGGCGCGCCCGCCGGCACGCCGGCACGCGTCACCCTCAGCGCCACCGGGGTCGACGGCACGAACGGCTCGTACCTGATGGTCCGCCGCGGCGGCCCGGGCGGGCCGATCCTCTTCGAGGACACGGTCCCGGCCGGCTCGACGCGCACCTTCAGCGACGGCCGGCGGCTCTGGGTGCGCGTGGGCTGGACGCCCGGGATCGCGCTGAAGGTCGGAGGCCGCGCAGCGGCGACCGGCATCGGCACGCTGAACTACCTGGTGACGCGGGAGGGGCTGAAGCCGGCCTGACGGCCGGGGTCGGCGAGCCGGAGCCCCTCCTAGACGCGCAGCTCCCGGGCCAGGCGCAGGAGGCCGATCAGGCTCTTGGCGTCGCGGACGTGGTCGATCAGGGCCTCGAGGTCGTCGAGCGCCCAGGGCACCACCTCGATCTGCTCGTCCTCGCCGGCGGGGTCGTGCGGGCGCTGGGCCGGGTCCAGCGCCCGCAGGTCGGTCGCCAGGAAGCAGTGGATGAACTCGGTCAGGATCGCCGGCGAGGTGTAGAAGCCGCCGAGCGAGCGCCAGGTGGCCGCCTCGCATCCGACCTCCTCGGCCAGCTCGCGCCGGGCGCACTCGAGCGGGTCCTCCCCCGGCCGGTCGAGCTTGCCGGCCGGAAGCTCCAGCAGCCGCTCCTGGACCGCCTCCCGCGGCTGGCGCACCATCAGCACCCGCCCGTCGTCCACGGGCACGATGACCGAGGCGCCCGGGTGGTCGATCACCTCGCGCACGACGACGGTGCCGTCCGCGCGGCGGTAGCGGGAGCGGCGCAGCCGAACGATCACGCCCTCGTAGATCCGTTCCGAGTCGAGCGGCGGCTCGAGGCGGTCGCTCACCCCTGGGCCGGGTGGTCGCGGGCCGCGTCGATGATCGCCAGCGTCACCTCGACCATGTCGGTCAGGCTCGTCACCGCGATCCGCTCGTGCGGCGTGTGGACGTCCGTCGAGCCGTTGCAGAGGTTGACGCAGGGGAAGCCGTTGCGAAGGAGCGCGTTGACGTCCGACCCGCCGCCCGACAGCACCAGCCGCGGCGTGTGGCCGCAGGCCTCGAGCGCCCGCGCCGCCAGCGCGACCTGGACGTCGGCCTCGCTCAGCCGGTAGCCGGTGAACTCGTCGTGCACGCGGGTCTGGAGGTCCACCTCGCCCTCGCTCGCCGCCCAGGCGAGGGCGTCCAGCATCGCCATGAGCTGCGCCGCGAGCGCCCGCTCGTCCCGGCTGCGCGCCTCGCCCAGCACCGTGCAGAGCTCCGGCACGACGTTGGCGGCGGTGCCGCCGGCGATCAGCCCGACGTTGGCGGTCGTGTCCGCGTCGATCCGCCCCAGCGGCATGCGGGCGATGGCGCGGGCGGCGGCGGCGATCGCGCTGCGGCCCGCCTCGGGGGCGATGCCGGCGTGGGCCGCCGTGCCGACGAAGCTGGCCTCGATCCGCCGCAGCGACGGCGCCGCCGCCACGATGTCGCCGATGTCGCCGGTGTGGTCGTAGACGAAGCCGACGCGGGAGCGCAGGGACCCGACGTCCACGAGCGCCCCGCCCTTGAGGCCGATCTCCTCGCAGGGGGTGAAGAGGAGCTCGATGCCGGCGTGCGGACGGCCCTCCTGGACCACCCGCTGCATCGCGATCAGCAGCACGGCGACCGCCGCCTTGTTGTCGGATCCCAGGATCGTGGGGTGGCGGTTGCGCAGGACGTCGCCCGTCAGCTGCACCTCGATCGGCCCGAGCTGGGGCACCGTGTCCAGGTGGGCGCCGAAGGCGATCGGGATGCCGCCCTCCGCCGTGGGCGGGAAGCGGGCCAGGATGTTGCCGCAGCCCGCGGGCAGGCGCTCGGCGGCGTCGTCCTCGGAGACCTCGGCGCCGAGCCCGGCGAGGGCCGCGCGGACGACGTCCGCCACGGCGCCCTCCTCCCGGGAGGGTGAGGGGATCTCGCAGAGGCGCACCATGAGCTGCGCCACCGGCGGCAGCGCCGCCAGCGCCTCGTCTTCCACGGCGCTAGGCGGTCGCCGGCTCGGTGGCGAGCTGGCGGCCCGTCCGCTCCCACCCGAAGGCGACCGCGGCGGCCACGAAGTGCCGGAAGAGGGGGTGCGGCCGCGTTGGCCTGCTCTTGAACTCGGCGTGGAACTGCGACGCGCAGAACCAGGGGTGGTCCGGCAGCTCGATCGCCTCCACCAGGCGCCCGTCGAGCGAGCGGCCGCAGGTGACCAGGCCGGCCGCCTCCATCTGCGGCCGGAGCGCCGGGTTGACCTCGTAGCGGTGGCGATGCCGCTCGCTGACCACGGCGTCGCCGCCGTAGGCGGCTCGGGCGCGGCTGCCCTCGAGCAGGGCCACCGGGTCGGCGCCGAGACGCATGGTGCCGCCGCGCTCCTCGATCTGGCGCTGCTCCGGCAGCAGGTCGATGACCGGGAACGGCGTCTCGGGGTCGAACTCGCTCGAGTTGGCCCCCTCCATGCCGCAGACGGTGCGGGCGAACTCGATCACCGCGATCTGCATGCCGAGGCAGATCCCCAGGTAGGGCACGTTGCGCTCCCGCGCGAAGCGGGCGGCGACGATCATGCCCTCGATGCCGCGGGAGCCGAAGCCGCCGGGGATGAGGATTCCGTCCACTGCGTCCAGCATCTCCGGGCGCCCCTGCAGGTCCTCGGCGTCCACCCAGTCGACCTCGAGCTCGACCCCGTGGTGGATGGCCGCGTGCTTGAGCGCCTCGACGACGGACAGGTAGGCGTCGTGGAGCGCCACGTACTTGCCGACCAGCGCGATCCGCACACGCCCCTCCCGCCGCTCGAGCCGGCGCGCGAGGGCGTGCCACTCGCCCAGGTCGGCCGGTCCCGCGTCCAGCCCGAGCCGGCGGCAGACGGCGGTGTCGAAGCCCTCGGCGGCGAGCGCCAGCGGCACCACGTAGACGTCGTCGACGTCCACCGCGGAGATGACCGAGTCGGCGGGCACGCCGCCGTAGAGGGCGATCTTGGAGCGCACGTCAGGGCCGAGGGGGCGGTCCGAGCGGAGCACCAGCACGTCGGGCTCGATGCCGATGCGGCGCAGCTCGTTGAGGGAGTGCTGCGTGGGCTTGGACTTGAGCTCCCCCACCGACTCGAGGAACGGCACCAGCGTCAGGTGCACGAAGGCCACGCGGTCGCGG
The DNA here is from genome assembly GCA_033856495.1 of Miltoncostaeaceae bacterium. Classification (GTDB taxonomy): domain Bacteria; phylum Actinomycetota; class Thermoleophilia; order Miltoncostaeales; family Miltoncostaeaceae; genus JAWVEW01. The sequence continues at coordinate 4,241 of JAWVEW010000319.1, forward strand.
CCCACGTCGTTGCGCAGCTGGCGGATGGCCTCGAGGAAGGGCAGCGACTCGATGTCGCCGACGGTGCCGCCGATCTCGACGATGACCACGTCGGCGTTGGACGAGGCCGCCGCCCGGCGGATGCGCGCCTTGATCTCCTCGGTGACGTGCGGGATGACCTGGACGGTGGCGCCGAGGAAGTCGCCCCGGCGCTCGCGGCGGATCACCGCCTCGTAGATGGCCCCCGTCGTGATGTTGGAGACCCGCGTGAGGTTCTCGTCCGTGAAGCGCTCGTAGTGGCCGAGGTCGAGATCGGTCTCGGCCCCGTCCTCGGTGACGAACACCTCGCCGTGCTGGTACGGGCTCATCGTGCCCGGGTCCACGTTCAGGTAGGGATCGCACTTCTGGAGCGACACCTTCAGCCCGCGCGCCTTCAGCAGGGTCCCGAGCGACGCCGCGGCGATGCCCTTCCCCAGCCCTGAGACCACGCCGCCGGTCACGAAGACGTACCGCACGCCCGCATCGCTCACGGCGTCCCTCCTCGACGAGAATCCGCGCCGCCCGTCAAGAAGCGCCGGCGCGGGGGCCGTGCCGCCCGGAAGCGAAGGATAGCGCCCGGCTCGGACCAGGTCCCCGGCCCCCCTCGAGCGATCGGCCGCTGCGAGCGACCGGCGGGAGCTCGGAGCCGCACGGAAGCAGGGTCCGCCGCCGGCGGCGAGGAGGCTCTTCTCCCCCCTGCCGGCGCCGACTCGTGGCCACTTGGCCGGGGGGTCGTGGCCAAGTAGCCGCCGGGGGTCGTGGCCAAGTGGCCGCCGGGGGTCGCGGCCAAGTGGCCGCCGGGGGTGGCGGTCAAGTGGCCGCCGGGGGTCGCGGCCAAGTGGCCGGCGGGGTCGCGGTCAAGTGGCCGGGGGGGTCGCGGTCGAGTGGCCGCCGGGGTCGCGGTCAATTGGCCGCCGGGGTCGCGGTCAAGTGGCCGCGGACCTGAAGTCGCTCCCGCGCCCAGATCGTGCGCCATCCCGGGTCCACCCGGTGCATCGAGTGCAGGTGCGTCGGCTGGCAAAGACGGGCCCGTGCGCGCCGAGCAGCGCGGGAGGACCCCTGGCGCCGGCGCCGGCGTGATACGCCCGGACGCCGTACTGGTCCGGCCCTGAAGCTGGCGGATGAGGACCTCGAGGCTCGCCGGCCCGGAGCAACGACGTTTTCGATATCCGCTACGTTGGGTCGGTCGAGGGCGTCGGGAGCCGGCGGGTCGCCCCCGACCGGCGTCGTCGCGTCGAAGCGCTGCCCCAGACCCCGGCGGCCTCCATCTGGGGAGGGGCACGTGGGTGGTCATGCGAACGGCGGCGCCG
>JAWVEW010000320.1:0-3370 GCA_033856495.1 Miltoncostaeaceae bacterium
CCCGGTCGGCGCGCTGATCCGACCGGCGTGATCGCGATCCGGACGGTTTCCCGAACCGCCGCGAGGCCAGGAGACCCGGGAAATCGCGCCGACTGCGGACGGCGGGCGCGGATTCGCGACGTGGCGCCGAGCCGGGCAGTCGGTGCCTGTTCGGCGCCGTCGCTCACGCTGCGTCGTGACGCCGAGGCTCCGGGCATGGCCGACGAGACCCATGATCAGGAACCTCCGGGTGTCCGGCAACAAGAGCTGGAGGGCGACGTCTCCACCAGGCGGTCCGCGCTCGAAGCCCCCCGACGCCTCACCGCAGCGCGGGGAGCGTCCCGTGCGCGAGCACGTTGGCTCCCAGCACTCACCGAGGGCCATGGCGGCGCCGGCGCCGAGCGCACGTAAGAGCAATCATTTCGGCCAGGACGCGTGCTGCATCCGAAACGAGGGAGCGGCGGGGTGAAGTGGGTCCTGTTCTACGAGTCGGCCGACGACGTGGCCTCGAAGGCTCCGCCGCACTTCCCGGAGCACTGGGCTCGGTGTCGGGAGTTCCAGGCGCGCGGCCTCCTGGAGCTGGTGGGCACCTTCGCCGATCCGCAAGCCGACGGCGCGATGGCCGTCTTCGCCACGCGGGAGGCGGCGGAGGAGTTCGTGGCGGGCGACCCGTTCGTGCTGAACGACGTCGTTCGCCGCTGGGAGCTGCGCGGTTGGAACGAGGCCCTCTCCGGCCCGTGACCGTGCTCGACATCGACACCCCGCACGGGCCGGCGAGGGCGCACCTGGACCTGGTCGACGAGCCGATCGGCGCGCTGATGATGGGTCACGGGGCCGGCGGCGGGGTGGCCGCGCGCGATCTCGTCGCGGTGGCCGGCGTCGCCCGGTCCGAGCGGTTCAGCGTCGCGCTGGTCGAGCAGCCCTACCGCGTGGCCGGACGGCGGGCTCCCGCCCCGGCCCGCCAGCTCGACGCGGCCTGGGCGGCGGTCGTGGAACGGCTGCGCGAGCGGGAGCTGCGGGGCCTGCCGCTCGTCGTCGGCGGTCGCTCGGCCGGCGCGCGCGTCGCCTGTCGCACGGCGGCGGGCACCGGCGCGGTCGCGGTCCTCTGCCTGGCGTTCCCCCTTCACGCGCCCGGCCGCTCTGCGAGCGCGGGGACGACACGCCAACCCGAGCTCGACGCCGTCGAGGTGCCGACGCTCGTCGTGCAGGGGGTGGGGGACCCGTTCGGCATGCCGGCCGCCGGCCCGAACCGCACGGTGGTCGAGGTGCCCGGGAATCACAGCCTCACCGGCGACCTCGAGGCGGTCCGGGCCGCGGTGAGGGACTGGCTGCCACGGGTGGTCAGCTGACGCCTGCGTGAGTACGTGGGGAGGCCCGGTCCCGGCTCCCGCCATGAGCGCATCGCCGGACCGGCCAGGGCCACGGTCACCTCGGTCGCCGCGGTCGGTGACGAGCTGACCGCTGCCGCGCTCGACGGCGCGTGGGCCGTGGGAGGGCTCGGCCTCGTCGCCATCGCGTCGCTGGTCTGCGTCCCGGCGCCTGTGCAGAAGGTCTTTGAATAACCAAACGTTCGTTTATAATGGCGGCCATGAACCCTCCACCACTCACCGGTCACGTCGCCCTCGTCGCCGGCGGCACGCGCGGCGCCGGTCGCGGCATCGCCGTCGAGCTGGGCCTCGCGGGCGCCACCGTCTACGTCACCGGCCGCAGCAGCCGGGCCGGTCGGTCCCCGATGAACCGTCCGGAAACCATCGAGGAGACCGCCGAGCTCGTGACCGCCGCCGGCGGCTCCGGCATCCCCGTCCGGATCGACCACTCGAAGCCGGAGGAGGTCGCCGCGCTCGTGCGCCGAATCGACGACGAGCAGGGCGGCCGGCTCGACCTCCTGGTCAACGACATCTGGGGCGGCGACCCGCTCATCGCCTGGGGCACGCCGTTCTGGGAGCACTCGCTCGAGGACGGTCTGCGCGCCTTGCGCCAGGCCGTGGAGACGCACGTCGTCACCAGCCACGCGGCCGTGCCGCTGATGGTCCGCCGCGGGCGCGGACTGGTGCTCGAGATCAACGACGGCGTCGGCGACGAGGGCTACCGCGGGAACCTGTTCTACGACCTTGCGAAGTACGCGGTCCTGCGGCTGGCGTTCGCCGAGGGCGAGGAGCTGCGGCCGCACGGCGTCACCGTGATCGCCCTCACGCCCGGCTTCCTGCGCTCCGAGGCGATGCTCGAGCACTTCGGCGTCACCGAGGAGAACTGGCGCGAGGGCGCCGAGCAGGACCCCCACTTCGCGTTCTCGGAGTCGCCGCGCTTCGTCGGCCGGGCCGCCGCGGCGCTCGCATGCGACCCGGACGTGGCGCGCTGGGCGGGCCAGGCGCTCTCGAGCTGGCGGCTGGCCCGCGAGTACGGCTTCACCGACGTGGACGGCGAACGGCCCGACTGGGGGGAGCACTACGCCCAGTACCTCGCGGAGCGCGACTGAGCGATGTCGCGGCCGCGCACGGTCGAGGACGCCGTCGTCCTGGACGCAGCCTCGCGCGTCGTCGTCCGCGACGGCCCGGCCAGGCTCACCCTCGCGCGGGTGGCCGCCGAAGTGGGCCTCTCTGCCGCCACGCTCGTCCAGCGCTTCGGGTCCAAGCGCGACCTGCTGCTCGCGGTCGCCCGGCGCGGGGCGCGGACGCTGACCGAGGCGTTCGATGCAGCGCGGGCCGCGCATCGCTCGCCGCTCGAGGCGCTGCAGGCGGGGCTGAGCGGGCTCACGTCCCCGGTCGCAACCCCGGAGGCGATGGCCAACAGCGTCGCCTTCCTGCAGATCGACCTCAGCGATCCCGCCTTCCACGCCGAGGCGCTCGAGGCGATGCTCCGGATGCGCGAGCGCATCCGCGAGCTGTTGGACGAGGCGGTGGCCGCCGGCGAGCTGCGCCCCGCCGACACGGGCCGGCTGGCCGGAGCGGTCCAGAACGCCTACAACGGCGCGCTCATCTCGTGGGCCGTCTACCGCGAGGGCGCGATCGACGACTGGCTGCGCACGGAGCTCGACACCCTGCTCGCGGGGTTCCGGTAGGTCCTCGGCCGCCGGCGGCGATCACGCGTCGCCGCCGATGGCGGACGCACATTCCAGCCGTCGCCCCCGGCAGCGCTGACACAGACCCGACGAGCGCCGGTCCCCCACGATGCCGAGACCGTGGCACTCCGCGCACGCGGCGACGGGATGGACGCGGAAGCGAGAGCGGTTCTCGCGCCCCAGCCGGCGGAGCGTCGGCGCCACCCAGGGCCTGTCCTGCAGCCAGTCGGCGGACGGGAAGCTCGCCGGGATGGCATCCACCAGGTAGACGGCGCTGCTCGGCGAGTACCCGAACTCGACCCCTGCCTCGTTGGTGAGGATGTCGGTTCCCCT
>JAWVEW010000321.1:0-13448 GCA_033856495.1 Miltoncostaeaceae bacterium
GCCTCGCTGGTGTCCTCGGCCACGGTGATCGCGCCGCGCACCGCCCGGAGCACGCGGCCGTTCAGCGCTCGAGCCCGACCATCGCAGCCAGCCGGGCCAGCTCCGCGCCGCCCAGCGGCCGCCACTCGCCCGGACGCAGACGGCCGAGACCGATGCCCGCGTAGCGGCTTCGGTGCAGCCGGATGGCGGGGTGCCCGACGGCCTCGCACATGCGCCTGACCTGCCTGTTCCGCCCCTCCGTCAGCTCGATCTCGAGCCACGTCGCACGGGGGTGCAGACGGCGCATGGCCTCGACCCGGGCGGGCTGCGTGGGGCCGTCCTCGAGCTCGACGCCGCGGCGCAGCCGCCGCACCGTCTCCGCCGAGACGCGCCCCTCGACCAGCGCCTCGTACACCTTGGGCACCTTGGAGCGGGGATGCATCAGCCGATGCGCCAGGTCGCCGTCGTTGGTCACCAGCAGCGCGCCGGTGGTGGCGAGGTCGAGCCGGCCGACCGGATAGAGGCGCACCTCCTCCGGCAGCCCCTCGATGACCGTCGGGCGGCCCTGCGGGTCGCGGGCGCTGGCGATCGTGCCCGCCGCCTTGTGGAGGAGATAGGCGCGCAGCGGCTCCGGGCGAACCTCGGCCCCGTCCACCTCCAGCCGGTCGGTCGGCGCGACCAGCTGCCCGATGGCGGCCGGCTCCCCGTTGATCAGCACGCGCCCCTCGAGCACGAGGCGCTCCGCCGCCCGCCTGCTCGCGACGCCCGCCACCGCGAGCGCCCTGCTGACGCGCATCGGTCCAGGGGGCTCTCCGAGGGCGCCGCCGGCCGCCCTGTTCCTGGGCACTCCCTAGGCTCCGTCCGCCGGCTCGGCGACCGCGCCCGGCGCCTCGGCCATGTGTCCCGCCTCGGCCAGGCGCCGCCTCAGCTCCTCGGCCTCCGGGCCGCTGAGCTCGAAGCGCTCGAGCGGGGGCAGGTCCTCCGCCCCGCGCAGGCCGAAGCGCTGCTGGAAGGCCAGGCTGGTCCGGTACTGCACCGCACCGCCGGTCGCCCGCCCGGCCTCCTCGAGCAGGCCGCGCTCGACGAGCCCCGCCACCGCGGCGTCGGCTGCGACCCCGCGCAGGCGCCCGATCTCGGGCCGGGTGACCGGCTCCAGGTAGGCGACCACGGCCAGCGTCTCGAGCGCCGCCGGCGAGAGGCGCTCCTCTGGCGGCCGCGCGCGCAGGCGGTCGCAGGCCTCGGCGGTCTCGGGGCGCGTGCGCAGGGCGAAGCCGCCCCCGACCTCCGCGACCTCGAGCCCGCCCTCCTCGTGGCGGGCCGCGAGGGCTTCCAGCGCATCGGCGAGCGCCGCCTCCCTCGCGCCGGTCAGCTCGCGAAGCGCCTCCATCGGCAGGGGCTCGGGGCTGAGGAAGAGCAGCGCCTCGATCTGACGGCCGAGCGGCGACAGCGGCGTCACGTCGGCGCCCCCACGGGGATGATCGCGATGTCCCCGAAGGGCACCGCCTGCTCGAGGCGGACCTCGCCGCGCCGGGCCACCTCGAGGGCCGCCAGCAGCATCATCGCCTCCTCCAGGCGGTCGACCCCGTCCACGAGCGCGTCGAAGCTCAGCTGCCGTCCCTGGCGCAGCGCGCTGCGCAGGCGCAGCACCAGCGCCGGCAGGCTCACCCGGCGAGGGGTCAGGTGCGCCAGCGACGGTGCCGGCCGGGCGCGCAGGAGGCGGTCCATCGCCTCCGCCAGGGCTCGCGGCTCGCCCTGCGGCGGTGCCGGCGCGGCGGCCGGCGCCAGCGCCAGGCGCCGGTAGCGGTGGCCGGCGCAGGCCGCGGCGCGCTCCGCCAGCCAGGCGGCCGCGCGGCGGTAGGGCGCCCCGGCGACCAGGCGCTCGGCAAGCCGCTCCCGCGCCTCGACGGCGTCGGGGTCGGGCTCCTCGTCCTCGGCCTCCCCCAGCAGCCGCCGCGACTTCAGCTCGGCGAGCGCCGCCAGCAGCACCACCAGCTCGCTGGCCGTCGCCGCGTCGAAGCGATCGAGCGCGGACTCGCCGAGCGCCGCCCCCACCAGCTCGGCGAGCGCGAGCTCGAAGAGGTCCACCTCCTCGCGCAGCAGCAGCGTCACCAGCAGGTCGAGCGACCCCTCGAACACGTCCAGCGAGAGCGGCTGCCGCAGCGGCTCGACGCTCATGTCGGCGACCTCGGCGACATCCTCACAACCCCATCGCCGACCTGGCGTCGGCGAGGATCGGGTCGGCGAGCGCACGGGCCCGCTCGGCGCCGCGGGCGAGGATCTCCTCGATCCGGTCCGGATCGGCCAGCAGCGCCTCGCGCCGCTCGCGGATCGGCGCGATCACCCGCTTCACCCTCGCGGCCAGGTCCCGCTTGTCCTCGACGCAGCCCAGGGTCGCGGTCGTGCAGCCGCGGTAGATCGTCTCGAGCTCGCCGGCGCCGGCGCCGAAGAGCCGGTGGTAGGCGAAGACGTTGCAGATCTCCGGCCGCCCGGGGTCGGTGCGGCGCACCCGCTGGGGGTCCGTGATCATGCTCATGACGAGGCGGTCGATCTCCTCGTCCGAGGCGCCCAGCGTGATCGCGTTCCCGTAGCTCTTGCTCATCTTGCGGTTGTCGGTGCCGAGGACGAGCGGGGTCTCGGTGAGCATGGCCTGCGGTTCGGGGAAGACCGGGCCGTAGAGGTGGTTGAACCGGCGCACCACCTCCCGCGCCAGCTCGATGTGCGGCAGCTGGTCCTGGCCCACCGGCACCCGGGTCGCGCGGTAGAGCACGATGTCGGCGGTCTGCAGCAGCGGGTAGCCGAGGAAGCCGTAGGTCTCGAGCCCCTCGCCGAGCTCCGCGATCTGGCCCTTGAAGGTCGGGACCCGCTCGAGCCAGGACAGCGGCGTGATCATGCCCAGCAGGGCGAAGAGCTCGGCGTGGGCCGCGACGTCGGACTGGCGGAAGATGATCGAGCGCTCGGGGTCGACCCCGCAGGCCACCCAGTCCGCGACCATCTCGATGCCGTTCCGGCGGATGTCGCCGACGTCCTCGTAGCTCGAGGTGAGGGCATGGAGGTCCACCACGCAGTAGATGCAGTCGTGGTCCTCCTGCAGGCGGGTCCAGTTCGCGAGCGCCCCGAAGAGGTGGCCGATGTGGAGCTGCCCCGTCGGACGCATCCCGGAGAACACCCGCTCGCGCGTCGCCTGGGCTGCCACGGCCACCGCGGGATGGTATCCCGTCCGGCCCCCGGCACGGCCGACCGCGCATGCCGTGCGGGGCGGGCCGACCGGCGCCGAGCCGCCATACTCCCGAGCCGTGGGTCAGCTCGAGCCGCGCGTCCCCCTGCCCGGATTCTGGTGGCGGGTGCTCTCCCCGCTTGGCGCGGTCGTCGTCGCGCTGGCGGGGCTGATCGTCCTGTTCGCCGGCCTGAGCGCGAGCGGCATGGGCGAGAACTCCCAGTCGGCGGTCGCCACCACCGCGACCGGCGCGCTCCTGCTCGGATTCGCGCTGGTCCTCTGGCGCGGCCTGCCCGCCCACGAGCGCCGCCGGGCGCTGGCCGTCAAGGGATCCGTCCGGCGGGCGGTCCTGGCCGGCCTGGGCGGCGGCGTCGCGCTGGTGATCGTGTCCCAGGCGATCCTGCTGATCGGCGTCGCGATCGACCCGGCAGCCCGCCGGCGCCTCGACGACCTGGGCGAGCAGATCGGGCCGAGCCCCTGGCAGGTGGCGCTCACCATCGTCAGCCTGGTGGTGCTCGCCCCGATCGGCGAGGAGCTGCTGTTCCGGGCGCTGCTGCTGCGGGCGCTGGCGCGCCGCCTCCCGTTCTGGGCCGCCGCGCTCGTGAGCGGCGCGGCCTTCGCCGCCGCGCACGTGGATGCCTTCTTCCTGTGGCCCCGCGCGATCGCCCTCTTCGCGACGGGCCTGGGGCTCGCCTGGCTCTACCGCCGCCGCGGCTACCTCACCTGCGTCCTCGCGCACGCGACGATCAACGGCGTCGCGGCGATCGCGCTGGTGGCCGGCGCGTGAGCCCCCGCGCAGCTCCGCCCCGGTGATCGAGCGCGTCGAGCACACCGGCGAGCTGGAGCTGCGGCTGGGCGCGCCCACGCTGCAGGCGCTGCTGGGGGAGGCGCTGCGGGCGCTGGCCGAGGAGGTCGAGGAGGAGGGAGCGCCGGCCGGGGGCCTGCAGCGGCGGCCGCTCGCGATCGACGCGTCGGGGCCCGACACCCTGCTCGCCGACCTGCTGAACGAGGCGCTCTTCCTCATGGAGACGCAGGGATTCGTCCCCGTGGCCCTCGAGGCGCGCGAGCTGGAGGGCGGACGGCTGCGGGGCGAGCTGATCGGGTGGTGCGCCGAGGCGGTGCGCCCGCTGGTCAAGGCGGCGACCTACCACCGGCTGGGGGTCTGGCGGGAGGGGGAGCGCTGGCGCGGAACGGTGGTGCTGGACGTCTGAGCAATCCGCCCGCGCGGGCAGGCGCCGGCCTCCCCCGCGCGGGGGGAGGCCGACTTCCGGGCGGCGGCGCGTCGAGTGCGGCGAGGCCGCTCTCGATCGCCGCTTCCCGGCGCGCGTCCGGATCCAGGCCCGGAAGGGGATGAAGGGACCGGAGGTCCTGGCGCGCCGAGGAGCTGGCTCGCCCCAGTCCTCGCGCCCCACGCTACCAAGGCGGAGCGGCTCGCGACGAGCTCAGGCCGCCAGCGGCTCCACGGAGCGGCCGTTCACCCGCCACGAGTAGCGGGGCACCGCGCGCAGCGAGGCGCCCACGAAGCAGTCGCGCTCCGCCCTCAGCAGGATGGCCCCCAGCTCGGCGTCGACCGGCGGCGGCTCCAGGTCCACCTGCACCTCGCATCTCACCTCGACCAGCGCGAAGCGGCCGTCCGTGTCGCGACGGGCGATCAGCCCCTCGGCGCGGCCCTCGCCGGCCATCGTGAGCCCGGCCCGGCGGGCGTGGTAGCGCAGGCTCGAAAGCGTGCAGCGGGCGAGCGCCGCCAGGACCAGGTGGTCGGCGGTCCAGGCGGGGCCGGTCTCCACCGGATCGGTGCCCTCGGCCGTGAGCCGGCCGTCCCGGTCGATCGCGGCGACCAGCTCGAAGCGCTTGGCGCGGATCGACACGCCGTACTCAGGCCCCCACGCCGACGGCCTCGCCGGCCGGCTGCCGCAGCACCGGCCGCTTGACCGCTCGCGCGTCGTCCAGCCGGCGGACCGGCGTCGTCCAGGGCGCCTGGGTCACCCGCTCCGGGTCCTCCTCCGCCTCCGCGACGACCTGGGCCATCGCCGCCACGAACGTGTCGAGGGTGTCGAGGGTCTCGGTCTCGGTGGGCTCGATCATGATCGCCTCGTCCACCACCAGCGGGAAATAGACGGTGGGCGGGTGCACGCCGAAGTCGAGCAGGCGCTTCGCGACGTCCAGTGCGCGGACGCCGGTGCGGCGCTTGAGGTCGCGCGCCGACAGCACGCACTCGTGCATGCAGAGGCGGTCGAAGGGGACCGTGAAGAGGGTCCGCAGGCGGGCCAGCAGGTAGTTGGCGTTCAGCACCGCCGTCTCCGAGACCTCGCGCAACCCGTCCGCGCCGTGGGTGCGGATGTAGGCGTAGGCGCGCACGGCCATCCCGACGTTGCCGTAGAAGCTGCGCACCTTGCCGATCGAGCGCGGGCGGTCGTCGTCCAGCAGGTAGCGGTCCCCGTCGCGCGCCACCACCGGCCTGGGCAGGTAGGGCTCGAGCTCCGCGCGCACCGCAACCGGTCCGGAGCCGGGGCCGCCCCCGCCGTGGGGGGTCGAGAACGACTTGTGGAGGTTGAAGTGGACGATGTCGAAGCCCATGTCGCCGGGGCGGGAGATGCCCATCACGGCGTTCAGGTTGGCGCCGTCGTAGTAGAGGAGGCCGCCCACCTCGTGCACCAGACGCGCGATCTCGACGATGTCGCGCTCGAAGAGCCCGAGCGTCGAGGGGTTGGTGAGCATGAGGCAGACGACCGACTCGTCGAGCTTCGCGCGCAGGTCCTCGAGGTCGACGCCGCCGTCCTCGCCGCCCTTCACCTTGACCGTCTCGTAGCCGGCCATCGTCACCGACGCGGGGTTGGTGCCGTGCGCCGAGTCCGGGATCAGGACCCGCGTCCGGCGCGCTCCCTCGCCGCGCTCCTCGTGGTAGGCGCGCGCCAGCAGTAGGCCGGTGAGCTCACCCTGAGCGCCGGCGGCCGGCTGCAGCGTGGCCGCGTCGAGCCCCGCGATCTCCCCCAGCCAGCTCCCCAGCTCGTGCATCAGGCGCAACGCACCCTGGGCGCGCTCGGGCCGCTGCAGCGGGTGCAGCCCGCGGAAGCCGGGCAGCGCCGCCGCCCGCTCGTTGATGCGCGGGTTGTGCTTCATCGTGCACGAGCCGAGCGGGTAGAAGCCGTTGTCCACGCCGAAGTTGCGCCGCGAGAGGGCGGTGAAGTGCCGCACCAGCTCCGGCTCGGACACCTCCGGCAGGCCCGGGGGCTCGGCGCGCAGGAGCTCGGGCGGGATCAGGGAGTCGAGCGCCGCCTCCGGCACGTCGAGGCCGGGCAGCCTGCCCGCCCGGCGCCCGGCGACCGAGCGCTCGAAGATCGTCGGCGGCGGCGCTTCAGGCATACCGGGCCTCCAGGGCCTGGGCGAGCCGGTCGAGCGCTGCCCGCGGGTGGCGCTCGGTGACGGCGATCGCGATGTGGTCGTCCATGCCGGGGTAGTGCGCCCCCAGCGGGTGTCCGGGGTTGATGCCGTCCTGCTGCAGGGCGGCCTGCAGGTCCGCCGCCGGCTCGGGCAGCCGGACCACGATCTCCTTGAAGTGCGCTCCGGGGAACGGGATCGAGACGCCGGGCACGAGCGCCAGCCGGTCCCGCAGGTAGCGGGCGCGCGAGACCAGCAGGCGGCCGATCTCGGTGATCCCGGCCTTGCCCAGCCAGCTCAGGTAGATGACGCCGGCGAGCGCGTTCAGCGCGTGGTTCGTGCAGATGTTGCTCGTGGCCTTCTCGCGCCGGATGTGCTGCTCGCGGGTCTGGAAGGCGAGCACGAAGCCGCGGCGGCCGTCGACGTCGACGGTCTCGCCGGCGAGCCGGCCCGGCATGCGGCGCAGGTACTCGGTGCGGCAGGCGAGGAAGCCGAAGGTGGGCCCGCCGTAGGAGGCGGGGTTGCCCAGCGGCTGCCCCTCGCCGGCGGCGATCTGGGCGCCGTAGGCGGAGGGCGGCGCCAGGATCCCCAGCGACAGCGGATCCACGCTGGCGACCAGGTGGGCGCCCGCGGACTCGCAGGCGGCGCCGATGCGCGGGGCCGCCTCCAGCAGTCCGAGCGCGTTGGGATGCTGGAGCAGGACGCAGGCGACGTCCGCGTCCAACAGCGCCTCCACCGCGCCGGGGTCCGTCAGGCCGTTCACCATCGGCACCGGGACCAGCTCCACGTCGCGCCCGGACACGTAGGTCGCCAGCACGGCGCGGATCTCGGGATGGACCGCGTCCGGCACCAGCGCGCGGGTGCGGCCCGTCTGGGCGCAGGCCATCAGCACGCCCTCCGCGGCCGCGGTCGCGCCGTCGTAGGTGGAGGCGTTCGCGACGTCCATGCCCGTGAGCTCGCAGATGGAGGTCTGGAACTCGAAGATCGCCTGGAGGGTGCCCTGCGAGAGCTCCGGCTGGTACGGGGTGTAGGCGGTCATGAACTCGCCGCGGCTGATCAGGGCGTCGACCGCCGCCGGCACGTAGTGCGGGTACATGCCGAAGCCGAGGAACGACAGCTCGGAGTCCTGGTCGGTGTTCAGGGCCGCCAGGGCCGCCATGTGGTCGGCCAGCTCCACCTCGCCCATCGGGGGCGGAAGGTCCAGCGGCCGGCGCAGCCGGACCTCCTCCGGAACGTCCCGGAAGAGCGCCTCGATCGACGGCACGCCGATCGCCTCCAGCATGCGGGCGCGCTCGTCGGGGGTGATGGAGAGGTATCCGCTCGCGGCCCCGGCCTCGGTGCTCACAGGCCCGCCAGGTAGGAGCGGTAGGCGTCGGCGTCCATCAGCGCGTCGACCTCGCCGGGGTCGCTCAGCCGCACCCGCACCAGCCAGCCGTCGCCGTAGGGGTCCTCGTTCACCAGCTCGGGCGTGTCCGACACGCGGGCGTTCACCTCCAGCACCTCGCCCCCGGCCGGCGCGATCACGTCCGACACGGCCTTCACCGACTCGAGCTCCCCGTAGGAGGCGTCCTTGGTCAGGCTCGCCCCCACGGCCGGCGGCTCGTAGTAGACGATCTCGCCGAGCGCGTCCTGCGCGTACCAGGTGATGCCGAACAGCGCCTCGCCGCCGCCGAGCGAGCGCACCCAGTCGTGCTCGGAGTGGTAGCGCAGGTCGTCGGGGTAGGTCTCGTCCGCCACTCAGCTGCCTCCCTTGCTGTCGTCCTTCGGCGAGCGCGGCACGAGCGGCCGCCGCTCCGTGCGGGCCGCCTTCAGGCGGCCCCGCACGTCGATCGCGATCTCGTGGCCGGGGCGCGCCGTCTCGGCGTCCACGTAGGCCATCCCGATCCCCACGCCCAGGGTGGGCGAGAGGCTGCCGCTGGTCACGCGGCCGGCGTCCCGGCCCTCCACGAGGACCTCGTTCCCCGCGCGGGGGATGCCGGGCTCGGTGAGGCGGAAGATCGCGAGCCGCTCCGCGGTGCCCGCCTCCGCCTGGCGGCGCAGCACCTCGGCGCCGGTGAAGCCGCCGCCGGCGAGGTCGCAGGCCCAGCCGAGCCCGGCCTCGATGGGCGTGCGCTCGCGGGAGAGGTCCTGGCCGTACAGCGGGTAGCCCATCTCGAGCCGCAGCGTGTCCCGCGCGGCGAGGCCGACCGGCGCGGGCGGGTGCGGGCCCGCCATCAGCGCGTCCCACACCCGCGGCGTCCCCTCCCAGGGGACGAGCATCTCGACGCCCGGCTCGCCGGTGTAGCCCGTGCGCGCGAGCAGGCAGGGCACGCCGGCCACGGCGTCCTCGCCGATCTCGAAGTAGTCGAGCGCGAAGGGGGCCGGGCTCGCCGTGTGCGGCTCGAGCGCCTCCCGCCAGGCCGGACCCTGGAGGGCCAGCATCCCGACCTCCAGCGAGCGGTCGTCGACCTCCACCCCCGAGGGGGCGCGCTCGGCCAGCCAGTCGTGGCAGGCCGCGACGTTCGAGGCGTTCACCACCAGCAGGAAGCGGTCGACCAGCCCGTAGACGATGAGGTCGTCGATGATCCCGCCGTCCTCCTGCAGCAGCAGCGTGTACTGCCCCTGCCCGGGGCCGACCTTCGCGAGGTCGTTGGTCAGGGCGGACTGCAGGTAGGCGCGCGCGCCCGGCCCGGTCACCTCGATCTGCCCCATGTGGGAGACGTCGAAGACGCCGGCCCCCTCCCGCACCGCCCGGTGCTCCTCGCGCACGGTGCTGTAGTAGAGCGGCATCTCCCAGCCGGCGAAGGGCCCCACCTTGGCCCCTGCGGCGACGTGCCGGTCGCTCAGGGGCGTGCGGAGGAGCGCCGCGGGCATCGCGGCCACGCTACCACGCGGCCCCGGCGCAGCGCCGTGCGCCCCGCCGCCCGGCGGCCGCACCGAGCGGCCAGCGCCTCGCCGCACGGAGGGCGCCGCGGCGCGGCGCCCTCCGGCAATTCCGCTCTCTAGGAGCGGTCGCGCAGGAAGGAGGGGATCTCGAGCACGTCGTCGGGGACGGCGAAGGACTCGCGCTCCTCGCGGCCGAGCGCGACCGTGCGGCCGTTGGCGACGGACTCGCGCTCCCGCTCCCGCTCGCGGCTGTCCCGGGCGGGACGGCCCGGCCGGGCGCCCCGGTCCCGCTCGCGCTCGCCGGCCTCGGGGGCGAAGCCGGTGGCGATCACCGTGATCCGGACCTCGTCGCCGCTGGCGTCGTCGATCACGGCCCCGAAGATGAGCTGGCAGTCGTCGGCGGCGGCGCCGCGGATGATGCTGGCCGCCTCGTCGATCTCGAAGAGCCCCAGGTCCGACGGCCCGGTGACGTTCAGCAGGACGCCGGTGGCGCCGGAGACCGTCGTCTCGAGCAGCGGCGAGGAGATCGCCGCCCGCGCCGCCTCGGCGGCCCGGTTCTCGCCCGACGCGGTGCCGATGCCCATCAGCGACGGCCCCGCGTTGGCCATGATCGCCCGGACGTCGGCGAAGTCGAGGTTGATCAGGCCGGGCACCGTGATCAGGTCGGTGATGCCCTGCACGCCCTGCCGCAGGACGTCGTCGGCCATCCTGAAGGCGTCGATGATCGAGGTGCGCCGGTCGACCACCTCGATCAGCCGCTCGTTGGGGATCACGATCACCGAGTCGACGTGCTTTCGCAGGTCCTCGATGCCGTCGTCCGCGCGCCCCATCCGCTGGCGGCCCTCGAACGCGAACGGCTTCGTGACCACGCCCACCGTCAGCGCGCCCTGCTCGCGGGCGATCTGGGCGATGACGGGCGCCGCGCCGGTGCCCGTGCCGCCGCCCTCCCCCGCGGTGACGAAGACCATGTCCGCGCCGCGCACCGCCTCCTTGAGCTCCTCGCGGCTCTCCTCGGCGGCCTCGCGGCCGACCTTCGGATCGGCGCCCGCGCCGAGGCCCTTCGTGATCGCGCTGCCGATGTGGATCTTCACGTCGGCGTCGCACATCGCAAGCGCCTGCGCGTCGGTATTGACGGCGATGAACTCGACGCCCTTGACACCGGCGTCGACCATGCGGTTGACCGCGTTGGTACCGCCGCCGCCGACGCCGCAGACCTTGATCACCGCCAGGTAATTGCTGGTCTCCACCATCGCCTCCTCAGCTCGTTGCCCGCAGCGTCTGCGCGGCGGCGCCGAGCATCACGTTTCGCCATCCGCCAACCCTCAACCATGGAATCACTGTTAACGGCAGACACTGCACTGAGCCCCGAGGTGACCGAACGGTTCCTTTCGCGGCCCTCATCCCGCAGTCGCCCAGGCTTGCAATCTAGACCCCGTGATCGGCAGGGTCAAGCTACAGTCAACCATGACTTGATGGTTCGGCCGCAGATACCGTGGTCGTCGGCACCAACTCTGGACTCGCGGTTGAGAGTTGTGCGGCGAGCGTGCCCGTGAGACCCGCCGCCGCGTTCTGCGGCACCGTCAGATCGAGGTAGGAGACGGACGACGCCTCGCTCACCGGGAGGTAACGCATGATCGCCACGAGCGCACGGGCCTTCTCGTGGAGCAACTCCGGAGCGCCCAGTCGTAGCTCGGGCCCACCTTGCAACCTCGCTCCGAGCAGGCCGTTCTCATCGAACCCGAGGCGTCGCACGCGCCGGGCGATCTCCCGCGGCAGGGGGGCCAGGAAGGCCAGAGGCGCGCGCACGGCGGCGGAAGTCAGCGACCCTCCCACGGCCGGCGGCGGCCCGTCCATGCGGATGCGGGGAAGGCCCGGGCGCGCCGGCGCCGGCCCCAGCACCCGGCCGGAGGCGGAGACCAGCATGCGCTGTCCGCGGGACGGCACCACGACGGCGGCGGCCCTCGCCTGGTGCACGTCGACCACGATCCCCCAGGGCCAGTCCCGGCGCACGTCCACCCGCCCGACCCACGGGAAGGCGGCCAGCGCCTCGCGGATCCGCCCGGTCGGCAGGCTGACCATGGTCCCCGAGCTCGCCGCCACGCGAGCCGCCCAGTCCAGCGCCCCCCGGTCCTTGCGCGCGTAGCCGCTGAGCGTCAGGTGGCGGATGGCGACCGGCGGGCCGGTGAGCGCCCAGTAGCCGCCGCCCACCGTCGCGAGCCCGGCCAGGACCGCCAGCACGACGGTCCGCCGGCGGCGGGCGCGCGCGCCCATGATCGAGCGCCGGCGGTCGAGCAGCCCGGTGTCGACGGCGGCGGTCACGCCGGCGCCGGCAGCGGCGCGGGCACGATCCCGTGCACGGGGTCCAGGTAGCGGACCTCGGGATGCAGCAGCGGTCCCCCGGCGTCCCGCACCCGGCGGCGGCCCTCCGCCATCAGCGCCAGCACGTCGGCCGCGCTGGCGCCCGCCGCCGCCTCGATGAAGTTCGCGTGGACCGGCGAGAACCGCGCCCGGCCCACCGCGAGCCCCTTGCAGCCTGCGGCCTCCAGCAGCCGGCCGGCCGATTCGCCGGGCGGATTGGTGAAGACGCTGCCGAACGTCCGCACGCCCTGGGGCTGGGTCGCGCGCCGGTAGCGCCGTTGCTCGGCCAGGCGCTCCGCCACGACCGCCGGATCGGCTGCGCGCAGCCGGAAGCCGGCGAGCACCACGACCTCGCCGGGGGCGATGGCCGAGGTCCGGTAGCCGAGGGCGAGGTCCGCGGCGGCCGCCCGCCGGCGCCCCTCCGGTGAGCAGACGACCGCCCAGTCGAGCACCTCGGAGAGATCGGAGCGGTGGGCGCCGGCGTTCATCGCCACCGCCCCGCCGACGCTGCCGGGGATGCTCGCCCCGAACTCGAGGCCCTCGAGCCCCGCCGCCGCCGCGCGCAGCGCGGCGCGGGGCAGCGAGGCGCCGCCGCCGCACCACATCCCCTCCCCCCGCACCGAGATGCCCTGCAGCGGCCCGGACAGCAGGAGGGCCAGCCCGCGGAAGCCCTCGTCGGAGACGATCAGGTTCGAGCCCTTGCCGAGCACGGCCACCCGCACCCCGCCCTCACGCGCCCAGGCGAGGGCCGCCGCCACCGCCCGGGTCGAGCGTGCGCGGCAGAGCCAGTCCGCGGGCCCCCCGACGCGAATGGTCGTCAGCGGCGCCAGCGGCTCCAGCCGCCGCAGGTCAGGCGGCGGGGGCGCGGGCGTGCCCGTCCTCCCGCTCGGGCGGCGCGGCGTCGGGGCGCGGAGGCCCGGTCTCCCGGGCGCCGTCGCGGTGGTGGCGCTCATCGTCGGACACCTTTTGCAGCGCAGCGAGCAATTCCTGCCCCAGACCCGTGACGTCGCCGGCGCCCAGGGTCAGCACGAGGTCTCCGGAACGGACCTCGGCGAGCAGCGCGGCGCTCGCGTCGGCCAACGTCGGGGCGAAGCGGGCGCGCGCCGGCGGCGGCACCGCGTCGGCCACCAGCCGCCCGCTCACCGTCGGGTCGGGCGCCTCGCGGGCGGCGTAGACGTCCGTCACGATCGCCAGGTCGGCGGCCCCCAGCGCCGCGCCCAGCTCGCGCCAGAGCGCCCTCGTGCGCGAGTAGAGGTGCGGCTGGAAGACCGCCACCAGCCGTCCGCCGTGCCCCTCGCGGGCGGCGGCCAGCGTGGCCCGCAGCTCCGTCGGGTGGTGGGCGTAGTCGTCGACCACCCGCACCCCGGCCGCCGTCCCGCGCTCCTCGAACCGCCGCCCCACGCCGGCGAACGCCGCCAGCCGGGCGGCCGCCTCCTCGAGGGGCACCCCGCACCACTCCGCCGCGGCGATCGCGCAGGCCGCGTTGTCGAGGTTGTGGCGCCCCGGCACCGCGAGCCGCAGCGCGACCCGCCGGCCGTCGGCCAGGGCGAGGGCGGCGGCCCCGTCTCCGGCGGCCTCGACCCGGCAGAAGGCCCCCGGGAACGCCCCCACCAGGCGGGTGGGGCAGCGGGCGGCGGACGCGCAGGCCCGGGCC
>JAWVEW010000322.1:0-5012 GCA_033856495.1 Miltoncostaeaceae bacterium
CGCTGCCGACCGGGGAGCTCGGTCTCTCGAGGTCCGGCCGGGTCCTCGTGGCCCGGGACCTCCACCCCGGCGCGCCGGAGACGGCGGCTCGCAGCGGCCTGGTCGTCCACAACCAGACGGGGCGCACCCTGGCGGTGCGCATTCGTGCGCTCCGCTCCGTGCCGGACCTCGACCGTCTCCTGATGGTCTCGATCGGGTTCGCGGGCGAGCGCCCCCTGGTCCGTCCCGTCGGAGAGCTCGGACGCTGGAGCGCCCGGCCGCTCGTGCTGCGGAAGGGGCGGTCGCGCCGGCTCGTCATCCGCGCCTGGCTGCCGGCCGGCCTGCGGGCCGGATACCAGGGACGGATCGTGGACATCGACCTCCAGCTGCGGGGGAGGGCCGGTGGCGTCTGACTCGCTCGCCCCGGTCCCCCGCGAGCGGGCGCCGGGGCCCGCGCCCGTCCCCCACCTCGGCCGCCTGCTGGCGCGCGTCGCCGTGTGGGCTGCGATCGGCCTGGGCCTGGGGCTCGCGCTGGCCGTGTTCGGCCCCACCGTCGCCGGCTACCACTCGTTCACGGTGCTCTCGGGCAGCATGGTGCCCGCGCTCCAGGTGGGCGACCTGGTGGTCGACGAGCCGCTCGCCCCGGTGGACATCCGCCCGGGCGACGTGATCACCTTCCCGGACCCCGAGCAGGGGGGTCGCCTCATCACCCATCGCGCCCGCGGCATCCGCGTCCACGGCATGACCGTCGAGGTCACGACAAAGGGCGACGCGAACAACTCCGTGGAGGAGTGGAGCATCGCCGCGACCGGACGGGTGGGTCGTGTCGTCTACCGCCTGCCGTGGCTGGGATACGTGCTGGTGTCGGCGCGCAGCCGCCCGGGGCGCATCGGCCTGCTGGTGCTGCCCGCCCTCGCGCTCGGCCTCCTCGGCGTGCGCGCCATCTGGCGGCCGCGCACCGCCGCCCGGGCCGGCTGATGGGCCGTCGCGTCGTCGCGGCCGCCAGCCTGGCGCTGGCCGTCGGGCTGGGCGTCAGCGGCCTCGTGTCCCCCACCTGGTCGAGCTTCAGCAAGACGACGACGAACCCCGGCAACAGCTTCGCCTCGGCCCCCGACTTCCGCGCCCCGACCGCGAGCGGCTCGGTGGTCCTGAAGAGCCAGGGCGGCACCCCCGGATACATCAAGCAGGGCGCCGCGTACACGGTGCTCGCCAGCGTCACCGACACCGGCAACCCGGCGAGCGGCGTGTCCTCCGTGACGGGGAACGTGTCGGCGGTCACCGCCGGCCAGACCGCCGCCGCGCTGGCGGCCGGCAGCTTCAGCGCGGGCGGCACGAGCTACAACCGCGGCAGCGCGAGCCTCACCGCCGGCGCCTCCCTGACCGAGGGCACCAAGACCTACTCCCTCACCTCGACCGACGTCGCCGGCAACGTCGGCACCCAGAGCACCTTCAGCGTGGTGGTCGACAACACGGCGCCGACCGCCTCCGACGTGCAGACCACGAACGTGTCCGGCGGCACGGTCGGGCAGCCGCAAGCCGGGGACACGGTCGTCTTCACGTTCAGCGAGCCGATGGAGCCGGGCTCGATCCTGTCCGGCTGGACCGGCGCATCGACCAACGTCGTCGTGCGCATCGCCGACGGCGGCGGCCTGCTCGGGCTCGGCAACGACGCGCTGACGATCCGCAACAGCGCCGGCTCGGCGCAGCTTCCGTTCGGGAGCGTCGACCTCGGCCGCGCCGACTACCGCTCGACCTTCCTGGGGCTCGGCGGCGACATCAACTTCACCTCCTCGCCGATGGTGATGAGCGGCAGCCAGGTCACCGTGACCCTGGGCACCCGCGACGACCCGGCGACGAACACCGCCGGCGGCACGAGCACCATGACCTGGGGACCGGCGGCGACCCCCTACGACCGGGCCGCCAACGTCATGACCACCGGGTCGGCCACCGAGACCGGCGGGGCCGACAAGGAGTTCTGATCCCGCCGGGCCGGGCCTCAGGGCAGGCGGTCCAGCTCCTCCTGAACGCGGCGGAAGTCGGCGGCGCTGACCGCCGGGGCGGCGACGGGGGCGGGCCGCCGTCGCGCCCAGGCGCGGGCGAGCAGCGCCATCGCCGCCAGCCCGCCCACCACCGCGATGCCCGGGATCACCCAGGCCAGCAGCGCGAAGCCGGACGTGTCCGGGGTCGTCAGCACGTCGCGGCCGAACTGGGCCACCAGGCCGTCGATGATGCGCTCCTCCGACCAGCCGCGCTCGATGCGGGCGCCGATGTAGGCGCGCATGCGGCTGGCGAGCGGCGAGTTCGAGACGTCGAGCGGCGTGTTGCAGGTGGGGCAGCGCACCTTCTGGGCGACGTCGTTGACGGTGAGCGCCGCGGCGGCGCCGGGCAGCAGCAGCAGCGCCAGCAGCACGACGACGAGCGCCCGCCTCACGGCCGGCCCTTCGGGGGGGCGCCGGCGCCCTCGGCGAGCAGGTCCTCCAGCGGCACCGTGAGCTGCTCGAGCTGGGTGATCGGCCCCGCGATGTGCAGCGCCACACGCCCCTGGGCGTCGATCAGGTAGGTCTCGGGCAGGCCGGTGAGGCCGTACGCGTCGCGGACCCGGTCGCTGCCGTCGCGCACGCTGGGGTACGTGGTCTCATAGTCGTGCGCGAACCGCACTCCATCCTCGCGTACGTCCTGGGTGTCGAGGCCCATGATGAGGACGCCGCGAGCGCGGTAGCGCTCCCACACCCGCTCCAGGATCGGCGCTTCCGCCTGGCACGGCGGGCACCAGGACGCCCAGAAGTTGAGCACCACCGGCCGCCCGGCAAGGCTGCCGAGCGATACCGTGGCGTCGACGGGGCCTACCCCGCCGCCTGGTATCAGCACCGGCAGCGAGAAGGCGGGCGCCGACGGACGCTTCCCGGCCTCGAGGGCATCGACGACGCTGGTGCTGACCGTCTGGTTGGTGAGCCCCACGACGAGCAGCAGCACCACGCCCAGCACGATCGCCCCGCCCAGGCCCGCGCCCAGCGACCGGCGCCGGTCCCAGCGCTGGGGCCGGTCCTTCCCGGCATCGTGCGGATCGGACACTCGCGCCGATGGTATTCGACGGGCCGCGGGACGGGCGCCCGCGACCGCCTCGGTCAGGGACGGATGGTGCGGAAGCTGAGGGTCCTGACGACCCTCGCGCCGTCGCGGTCCGACACCAGGATCACTGCGCGGTGCGGGCCCGGACGCAGCGAAACCCGGGCCACGACGCGCCCGTTGACGAGCCGGAACTTCACCCGCCGGCCGTCCACCGCGAGCTGCACCCGCCCGGCCGCCACCGGCTGGTCGTCGTGGACCGGGATGACCACTGCGACGGCTCCGCGGGTGCGCACGCGCGCCCCCGGCCGCGGCGCGGCGTCCCGCATGACCACGGTCGGGCGGACGTTTCGCACCGTGAACGACCAGTCGCGCGCCGCCATCAGCCCGCTGCTGTCGACGGCGATCAGGTGCGCCCGGTGCAGGCCGAGGCCCAGCCGGATCCGGAAGAGCACCTTCCCCTCGCGGTAGGAGACCCCCCCGACGCGGCGCCCGTCGATGGAGAGCGCGAACGAGCCGGTGGTGAGCGGGGCGTCGTCGCTGGCCAACGCGGCGACCACGAGGCTGCGGCCGGACACGACGGCCCCATCGGCCGGGTACACGTCCCCGATCTGCGGCGACGTGTTGAGGGTCGCCAGCGGACCGTAGGTCGCGAAGCGGCTGTCGCTGCCGGAGGCGATCTGAGAGTCGACGAGGGGGACGTCGATCGTCCCCGTCAGCGGATCGACGCGGGTGTTGGGGACCGGCTGCCAGACCCGTCCGTTGCCGGGCGGATCGTCCTCGTAGACGGCGATCGAGCTCAGCCGGTAGGGCGAGAGCAGCGCCGGCGGCAGCAGGTAGCGCAGCACGACGACGCTGGTGCGCGCCGCGCCGGCGTCCTTGACCCGCACGAAGCGGCCGAGGGACGCGATGCCCACCGGCAGCCTGGAGGTCGTGAACCCGTTCGGACGGGCGGAGATCACCACGCCGGACGGCTCGCCTGGGAGCGCGAGCAGGGTGCCGCCGAACTGCAGCTGGTCGAAGCTGTCGCCGGCCCGGGCGGTCTGCGAGAAATGGAGATCGCCGCTGCCGTTGGTGCCGTCGAAGCCGTCGCCGCGCAGCACGAAGCCGCTGCCGGAGCCGATCGAGACCCCGTAGCCGGTGTTGCCGCTGACCTTGCTGTTCAGCAGCGCCAGGCGCGCGCCGGCGCCGCCGAGGAGCGCGCCGTTGGCCCGGTTCTTGGAGAGCGTCGCGCCGTCGACCGTCAGGTCCGTCGACCCGGCGTCGTCGCTCTCGATGCCGTTGCCGCGGTTGCTCTGGAGGGTGACGCCGGTGATCTGAACACGCTGGGCGTCGTTCACGAGGTCGATGCCGTCGTCGCCGCTGCTCTTCACCGACCCGCCGACCACCCTGTAGGGCCCCGGACCGGTGAGCCGGGAGAGGCTGATGCCGTCGCGGGCGACCGTCGAGACCACCGCGTCCTGGATGAGGACGTCGGCGCCGCCGACGACCGCGATGCCGTCCGACTTCGCGCGCGTCACCTGCACGCCCTGGAGCACGACCGCGCCCTCGCTGGCGGGCGGGTCGATCACGATCCCGCTCGTGGCGGCGTTGCGGCAGTCGATGCCGGTGACCGTCACACCGCCGCGGTGGATGGCGATGCAGGAGCCGCCGCTGTCGTCCGCCCCGCCCGTGCCGTCGATCGTGACGGTCGCCCCGGCGGCGGCCCGGAACGCCAGCAGCGGCTGCGTCACCGCGAAGTCGCCGTAGGTGCCGGCGCCGACGACGACGCTCCACGCCGCGGCCGCATCGGTGCGGGCGAGCGGCCCGGCGGAGATGCGCGCCATCGCGGCCTGGATCGCGTCCGGGCCGGAGAGGGGCTCGCCGACCAGCGCGCCGGTGGGGTCGCGGACCTCCACCCGACCGGCCGCGGGGTCGGCGTGAGCGGCTGCCGGAAGGGCGAGCAGGGCGGCGGCGGCGAGCGCCGA
>JAWVEW010000323.1:0-7804 GCA_033856495.1 Miltoncostaeaceae bacterium
AGTACCGCGTGCCGGACGAGTCGTGCGCGGAGCTGAACCAGGTGGACGACGAGGTGCAGGCCGCGGCCGAGAGCGGCGACGAGGAGGCGTTCGAGCGCGCCCTGCGGAGCCTGGTGGACGAGGTGGAGCGCCTGGGCACGCCGGTCCCCGCCCAGGAGCTCATCGGCTCGGACGCCATCGTGCCGTCGCCGGGCACGACGCTCGACGAGGCCCGCGCGCTGCTCTCCTCCGAGGGGCTGATCCCGGACTGATCCCGGGTTCTGCCGGCTTCACACTCATCGCGATGCTGCGTCCTCGGTCGCCCCGTTATTTCCAATAGCGGGGCTCCCTGCGTCCTTGCCTCGCTCGGTGTTCGCACGGCAGAACACCGTTGGTGGTTGCCCCGCTAGCCGGTCGTCGGCTCCAGGACGGGCGGCTCCACGGGCGGCGCGAGCGCGGCCGGCTCCTCCATCGCGACGGGCAGGTCCAGCGGGTCCGCCTGCGCCCAGCGCTCGAGCTCCTCGCGCCAGGCGTTCAGCAGCAGGGACGGCGCCGAGCGGCGCCGGAAGAGCCCGGCGATCGGGGTCAGCACCGGCCGCCCCTCGATCGGCACCATCGCCGGCCGCGGGCGGCGGATCGGCTCGATGGCGCTTCGGGGGAGGACGCTGACGCCGTAGCCGGCGCCCACCAGCCGCGCCACGGTGAGGAAGCTCATGCCCTCGCAGACCACGCGCGGCTGGAAGCCCTGCTTCTTGCAGGCGGCCTCGATCAGCTGGAACAGGTACCACGCCTTCTGGCGGTTGAAGGCGACGAAGCGCTCGCCCGCCACCGCCCTCAGCGGCAGCCGCCGGCTGCCCGCCAGCGGATGGTCGGGCGGCAGGGCGAGCAGGAACTCCTCCTCCCAGAGGACTCGCACCTCGACGTCCGCCGGCGGGATCGGCAGCCGCACGACGGCCATGTCGATCTCGCCGTTCTGGAGCTCGGCGACCAGGTGGGCGCTGCCGGCCTCGAGGAAGCTCACCGTCGCCCGCGGGAAGCGCTCGCAGAACTTCTGGAGCGGGCCCGTGAGGTAGGGGGCGATCGTGGGCACGGCACCGAAGCGCAGCTTGCCGCTCGACCCCGCAGCCACCTCGCGCACCTCCTGGGAGGCGTCGTCGAGGGTCTGGATGATCTGCTGGGCGCGGCCGTAGAGCAGCTGGCCGGCCTGGGTGAGCTGCGCGGCGCGCCCCCGCCCGCGCTCGAAGAGCGTCACGCCGAGCCGCTTCTCCAGCTGGATGATCTGCTGGGAGAGCGGGCTCTGGGCGACGCTCAGCCGCCGCGCGCCCTCGGTCATGCTGCCGGCGTCGGCCACCGCCAGGAAGTAGCGCAGGTGGCGCAGCTCGACGTCGCCGTCCAGCCGGAGCTGTCCGAGCTCCCCCGTGTCGATCATGTCCGTCCTCCGCCCCTCACGCCATCAGTATGGAGCGCCGGCGCGCTTCGCGCGAGCGCCGTTCCCGGCGGCATCGGCCGCCGCCGACCTGTGCCGGCATGGTCCCGCGCATGCGACTAGAGGGGCACGCCCCACACCGGGTACCAGCGCTCGAGCTCTGGCTCCAGCGGCAGCTCGCGGGCAAGGGCGCCCTGCAGCCGCAGCTCCAGCGCATTGTCGCGCCGCTGGTCGCCGCGCGGGGCGAACGGGTAGAAGGTGCCGCGCTTGTACGCGTAGACGAAGTACACCGGCTCGCCCTCGGGCGAGCGGAACCCGAACACCGAGCACAGGAGCTGCTCGGAGAACCCGCGCTCCTCGAGCGACTGGTTGATCAGGTGGGCGGTGTTGACCAGGTCGTCGAAGTCCTCGTCCCCGAGCACCAGCCAGCGGAATCCGTACTCGTCGTCGCGGTGGGTGACGGTGGTCCCGGTGGTCTTGCCGGACAGCTCCAGCAGCTGGTCGATGTCCCGCAGCAGCTCGCCGAAGGCGCCGACCTCGACCGGCTTGAAGCAGATCGCCGCCTTCGGGATGGGCTCGAAGCCCAGGTTCACCGTGATCGTCGTCTGGGCGGTGCTCATCGCGAACAGCCGGTCGAGGTTCGCCCGCTTGGGCGTCCGCTGGCCGCGGATGATGTCGAACAGGCCCACGTCAGCCCCGGGCCGCTACACCGCGGCCCGCGGCGCCCCCTCCATCTGGGTCTGCATCGCCAGCAGCCGGGCGATCCGCTTCTCGACGGGCGGGTGGGTGGCGAAGATGCTCGAGAGCGAGAACCCGCGCGAGACCGCCGGGGCGATGAAGAAGGCGTTCATGCCCTCGACCGCCCGCAGGTCGCGGTTGGGGATGCGGGCCATCGCGCCCGTGATCTTGGTGAGCGCGGACGCGAGCTGGGCGGGGGCGCCCGTGATGATGGCCGCGCCACGGTCGGCCGCGAACTCGCGGTAACGGGAGAGCGCCCGCAGCAGCAGGAACGACAGCACGTAGACGACGACCGAGACCACCAGCACGACCAGGAACATGAGCGCGGCGTTGTTGTTGTCGTCGCGACGGCCGCCGCCGCCCATCATCCCGCCGTAGAGGCCGATCCGCATGACCAGCCCCGCCACCGTGGCGAGGAACGAGGCCACCGTCATCACCGCGACGTCGCGGTTGGCGACGTGAGAGAGCTCGTGGGCCAGCACGCCCTCCAGCTCGCGGGGCTCCAGCTTCTCCATCAGGCCGGTGGTCACGCAGACGACCGCCGCCTTCTGGCTGCGGCCGGCCGCGAAGGCGTTCGGGATCTGGGTGTCGGCGATCGCGATGCGCGGCTTCGGCAGGTCGGCGAGCTGGCACAGCCGCTCGATCATGGCGTGCAGCTCCGGCGCGTCCTCGGGCTTCGTGATCCTCGCCCGCATGGCCGCCAGCGCCAGCTTGTCGCTGAAGAAGAGCTGCGCGATCGCGATCCCGCCCGCGATCACCACGATCAGGACGGCCGAGACACCGGCCACGATCAGCGCCGTGATGAACGCGACGTAGACGAGGCCGAGGAGGAACATGGTCAGGGTCATGCGAGCGGTGAGACCGCGATCGCGCCCGTACCAGCGTCGTGCCACTTGACTCCCTTCGAAGCGTGCCTGATCTCGATGATAGCCCTGTTTGCCGCTAGCCTGCCGAGGCCGTGTCCCGGTCGTTTCCCCTGCGTCGAGGCTGGCCGGCGCGCCTCCTGATCGGCCCCATGGCGCCGGGTCCGTGGTCGGCGGACCTCGACGGGGAGACGCTGACGGTCGGCATCGGCTGGCTCGGCAGGGCGGACCTGCCGCTGCGGCTGATCGCGCGCGTCAGCCGCCTGGCCTGGCCGTGGTGGGCGGGCATCGGGGTGCGCCTGGGCCGGGGGCTGGTGGCCTTCGTCCCCGCTAGCGGCCCGACCGCGCTCATCGAGCTGACCGAGCCGATCGCGGTCCGCGCGCCGCTGCGCTGGCACACGAGGCGGGTGGTGATCGCCGCCGAGGACGTCGACGGGCTCATCGAGGCCGTCGCCGAGGCACGGAGGGCCTTCTGAGCGGTCGGGCGACCGCGGGGGACGGACCGGCGCCGCCGCTGCCTCCGGCGGAGCGCGAGGGCGTCTACCGGGCCATCCACACCCGGCGGGACGTGCGCTCGCGCTTCCTGCCCGACCCCGTCCCGGAGGAGGTGCTCTGGCGGATCCTGGCCGCCGCCCACGCCGCCCCCTCCGTGGGGCTGAGCCAGCCCTGGAGCTTCGTGCTGGTCGAGGACCGGGCCCTGCGCCAGCGCATCCGGGACCACGTCGAGGAGCAGCGGCGGCGCTTCGCCCGGGACCTGCCGCCCGAGCGGCGGGAGCTGTTCGGGCGACTCAAGGTCGAGGCCATCCTGGAGGCGCCGGCCAACATCGCCGTCGCCTGCGACCCCTCGCGCGCGGCCCCCCACGTGCTGGGGCGCGCCACCGTACCCGAGGCCAGCGACTACTCGGTCGGCTGCGCGATCCAGAACCTCTGGCTGGCGGCGCGCGCCGAGGGGCTCGGCGTCGGATGGGTGAGCTTCTACGAGCCGGACGTGCTGGCCGGCCTGCTCGGCCTGGCGCCGCCGGTGCGGCCCGTCGCCTACCTCTGCCTGGGCCGGGTCACGGCCTGGGATCCGGAGCCCGAGCTCGCCGCGCGCGGCTGGCGCGAGCCGAGCCCGCTCGCGGACGTCGTCTTCCTCGACCGCTGGGGTCGTCCGGCACCGCAGCCGGGCACATGAGGCGCAGGTCGGCGGGCGGCCCGTTGCCGCCCGTCGGCGGCGCGCATAGCATCGATTCAGCCCGCATGTGCCCACCCTCCTTCACCGCGGCGCCCAGGTAGGCGGTGGCCCAGCGCCGCAAGAAGGACGAGACGCTGGAGCGGGTCGTCGGCGTCCCCGGGCTGTTCGCGACCGCCTACGGCAACGTCGGCTCGTCGATCTACTACGCGCTCGGCGTCGTCGCGGCCCACGCCCTCGGGCTGACGCCGCTCGTCTTCGTCATCGCGGGCCTGATCTTCGCGATGACCGCGATCACCTACGCGGAGGGCACGACCACCTTCCCGGAGGCGGGCGGGTCGTCGTCGTTCGCGCGCCACGCCTTCAACGAGACGGTCGCCTTCGGGGCGGCGTGGGCGCAGATGCTCAACTACACGATCACGATCGCCATCTCGGCGTTCTTCGTGCCCCACTACCTGTCCGTCTTCTGGGAGCCGCTGAAGCGCGGCCCCTGGGACGTGATCGTCGGCATCGCGGTGGTGGCGCTGCTCGCGCTCCTCAACATCACCGGGCTGAAGGAGGCCGCGCGGCTCAACGTCGTGCTGGCGATCCTCGACCTCGCCACCCAGCTGTTCCTGGTGATCCTCGGCATGGTGCTGCTGTTCTCGCCGAGCACCCTGATCGACAACGTGCACCTGGGCGTCGCGCCCACCTGGAGCGAGTTCGTCTACGGCATCACGGTCGCGATGATCGCCTACACCGGGATCGAGACCGTCTCCAACATGGCGGAGGAGGCGCGCGACCCCGCCAGGAGCATCCCAGGCGCCGTGCGCGCGACCGTGGTGGCGGTCTTCGTGATGTACGCCGGGATCCCGATCGTCGCGCTCTCGGCGCTCCCGGTGACGAGGGACGCGAGCGGCTACCACACCGAGCTGGGAACCACCTTCGCCGCGGACCCGATCCTCGGCATCGTGGATAACTTCGGCTTCGGCGGCGTCCTGCTGTCGATCCTCAAGGTCTACGTCGGCATCCTCGCCGCCACGATCCTGCTGATCGCGACCAACGCCGGCGTGATCGGGGTGTCGCGGCTCACCTACTCGATGGGCTTCTACCGGCACCTGCCGGCAGCCATCCGGCGGGTCCACCCGCGCCTGCGCACGCCGTACGTGTCGATCCTGATCTTCTGCGGCATCGCCTGCCTGGTGCTGATCCCGGGCAAGACCGACTTCCTCGCCAACATGTACGCGTACGGGGCGATGCTCTCGTTCACGCTCGCGCACGCGGCGATCTTCACGCTGCGCATACGCGACCCCGCCACGCCGCGCCCCTACCGGGGGCGCCCGAACGTCACCGTGCGCGGGCGCGACGTCCCGGTGTTCGCGGTGCTCGGCGGCCTCGGCACCGGGCTCGCCTTCATCGCGGTGCTCGTGCTGCACGGCGACGCCCGCATCATCGGCACCGCCTGGATGGCCGTCGGGATGGCGATCTACGTCCTCTACCGGCGCAGCCAGGGACTCTCGCTGGTGGATTCCAGCGCGCTGGCCCGCCCCTCCAAGGGGGCCGAGATCGAGATCGCCTACACCAACATCCTGGTGCCGGTGGTGGCCGACGAGGTGTCGGACGACATCATGGCCACCGCCGGCAAGCTCGCCGCCGACCAGGGCACCGTGATCGAGGCGATGACCGTGATCGAGGTGCCGATCAACCTGCCCCTCAGCGCGCAGCTGCCCCGCCAGGAGGCGGCCGCGGACGAGCTGCTCCAGCGCGCCAAGGGCATCGCCGAGGAGTACGGCGCCCGGGTCGTGACCCAGGTCCTGCGCGCGCGGCAGGCGGGGCGGGCGATCGTGGACGAGGCGACGCGCATCGAGGCGGAGGTGATCCTGATGGGGGTGGCGCCGAAGCGGCGGATCGGCGAGCGCTTCTTCGGGCGCACCGTCGACTTCGTGCTGCGCAACAGCCCCTGCCGGGTGATCGTCTCGTCGGACCGGCCGCGTGCGCCTGCCGCCGCGGGCCCGGCCGCCGCCGGCCGCGTCCCCACGAAGGGCCCGGCCGAGTAAGGGCCAGACCCCGCGCGCTCGACCGCGCGGACCGGCCAGGGCAGGAATCGGCCGCGCCCGCGGCGAAAGGTCTCTCGTGGATCACGGACGATCGCGCGTCCGTCTCGCCGCGCGCTGGCTCGCGCCGATCGCGCTCGCGGCCGGGCTGGCCGGATGCGGGGGGGCCTCGACGCCGACCCCGCCGGAGCCGACGGCGCCCGCCGCCAGCGTTCCGGCGACGGCTGCGCTGCGCACGGTCACGGCCTACTTCCCGGACGCCCGGGGCGGCCGGCTCGTCCTCGTGGGCGAGCGCCGCTCGGTGCCGGACGACGCCCCGCCGCTTCGGCTCGCGCTGGACCAGCTCGCCGCCGGGCCGCGCGCGGCCGGCCTGCTGCGGGCGCTCCCGCCGGGCGCGGCCGTGACCGCGGCCACGCTCTCGGGTGGCACCGCCCGGATCGACCTCGACGCGGCGTTCGCGCGCGGCTACCCCAGCGGCGGAGCGGCCGCCGAGATCGCCGTCCTGGCCCCGCTCGTCTTCACGGCCACCGGCGTGCCCGGCGCCCGGCGCGCGCTGATCACGGTCGAGGGGCGTGCGCCCGAGCTCGCCGGGTCGCAGTTCGACCTGTCGCGGCCGCTGACCCGGGCCGACTTCCCCGCCGACCTCATCGCCAGGTGATGGCCGGACTGCGGTCGGCGCTGGCGACGCTCGCGATGGCGCTCGCGCTGGCGACCCCGGCCGTCGCGGCGGCGCAGCTGCGTGTTGCCGTGGACCCCGGGCACGGCGGCGCGGACACCGGCGCGATCGGCGTCCTGGCGCCCGGGACGGACACGGGACTGCCCCCGCGCACCGACGACGCCGGCCGGACGGTCATCTACGAGAAGGACGTCACGCTGGACGTGGCCCAGCGGCTCGCGGCCTGGCTCGGCGCGCGCGGCTACCCCGTCGTGCTGACCCGCACCGAGGACCTCGCCGGCGGGAACCGGCCGTACACCACCGAGCTCGCCGACCTGCGGGCGCGGGTCGCCATCGCGAACCGGGCGGGCGCCGACCTCCTGGTCTCCATCCACGAGAACGCGTTCA
Source organism: Miltoncostaeaceae bacterium (assembly GCA_033856495.1). Taxonomy (GTDB): domain Bacteria; phylum Actinomycetota; class Thermoleophilia; order Miltoncostaeales; family Miltoncostaeaceae; genus JAWVEW01. The sequence goes on from JAWVEW010000323.1 coordinate 7,274, forward strand.
TCGATCCCGCCATCCGGGGCACGGAGACCTACCACTACACCCTCGCCGGGGCGCCGGCGCGAGCGCTGGCGGTGGCCATCCACCAGGAGCTGGTGCTGCGGCTGGGCCTCGCGGACCGGGGCGTCGCGAGCGCCGGCTTCTACGTCCTCAAGCACACGGTGATGCCGGCGGTGCTGGTGGAGGGGGCGTTCCTGACCAACCCGGACGAGGCGGCGCTGCTCGCCCGCCCCGACGTCCGGCAGAGTCTCGCCGAGGGCATCGGCGCCGGCGTCGACGTCTACGCCCACAGCGACGCGCCGGGGCTGGTCGGCCAGCCGGCGCCGGCGGCGGAGCCCCTCTTCATCCGCTATCGGGTGACCGCCGGGCGCTTCCGCCGCCGGGCCGACGCCCTGGAACGGGCGGCGGCGCTGCGGAGGCGCAGCGTCGAGGCGGTGATCCGCCGCCGCTACACGCCCAGCCTGCGCCGGACGCTCTTCCACGTGGTCACGGGCCAGTTCGTCTTCCTCGACAACGCCCGCGCCCAGCGCGACG
>JAWVEW010000324.1:0-4332 GCA_033856495.1 Miltoncostaeaceae bacterium
GCACTCGCCGGGACCGGCGACGCCCGTGGAGCGACGCGGGAGCTGGGCGCGGCGCTGCGCCGGGCCCGTGCGTTGGGGGACGCGCCGGCCACGGCCGCAGCGCTCCTGGAGCTGGCCCAGTGCCGCCACCTCGACCCGGCCGCGGCGGCTGCCCACCTGGAGGCCGCCATCGTCCTCAGCCGGGAGCACGGCCTCGCGCGGACGGAGCTCCGGGCGCTCTGGCTGCGCGCCGCCGTGCACGTCGAGGCCGGCGAGTTCGAGGCCGCCGACGCGGCCGCCGACGTCGCCGAGCGGGCGCTGGCGGCGCTCGGGGGGGACGAGATGGCGCGGCTGGGGCTCCAGATCGTCCGCTCCATGCGCGCGCGGCGCGTGGGCGCGCTGGAGCAGGCGATCGAGGGGTTCGCCGCAGCGGCCGCCGAGGCCGAGGCCGCCTCGGCCTGGGAGCGGGCCTGGGAGGCCCGCGTGGGGCTGGCGCGGGTCCGCCTGGCAAGCGGCGACCCGGCCGGGGCATGGGAGGCGCTGGCTCCGGCGCTCGAGCGCTGGGAGGGTGGCCCGGAGGGCCCGACACCCGCCTGGGTGGCGCTCGCCCAGACCGGCGTCGAGGCCGCGAACGGCCTGGGCGACGTCGACGAGGCGGCGCGGCTGGCGCGGCTGGCGGCGCGCCTCGCGCCCGGCCCGATCAGCGACTACGCGGACGCGCTGGTGGTCCTGGGCCGCGGAGGACGGCCGCCCGTCGGGCGGCTCGAGGGCGCCGCCGCGGCGCTCGAGCGCACCGGCCGCCGTCCCGAGGCGGCTCGCATGCGGATGGTGGGCGCCGAGGCGCTGGCGCGGCTTGCGGGCGGCGAGGACGAGGCCGCGGAGCTTGCGGCGGGAGCGCTGCGGGCGCATCGGGAGATGGGCGGCGAGGACTGGGCGCGGCGTGCCGAGGGCCTGCTGCGCCGGCTGGGCCGCCGAGCGCCGACCCGGCGCTCGGGGGCGCTGAGGGAGGGCCTCACCCCGCGTGAGGTGGAGGTGCTCGGCCTCGTCGCCGAGGGCCTCTCGAACCGCGCTGTCGCCGAGCGCCTGGTGATCAGCGAGGCGACGGCGGCGCGACACGTCTTCAACCTGTTCGGAAAGCTCGGCGTGCACACGCGCGCCCAGGCGGCGCGGATCTACGCCGAGCGCGGGCTGGGGCGCGAACCGGAGGCGGCCGGGCCGGCCGGAGAGATCGACCGCCGGCCATGACTGGAAACCGATTCGAGCATCTGGAGGACGATCCCGCGGATGCTCCCGCCGGTCCTGGTGGCCGCTGACGCGCACGCGCGGCGCGCACGAGCGCGTCCGCCCTGGCCACCGTCTGCCCGCTCATCGCGTCCTCACCGTAGGCCGTGCACCAGCGAGCAACCGCTCACGCCACCACGCCCTGAGTGACCGAGGACACCCACGCTCCCAGCATGGCCACCAACAGGATCTGCCCACCACCTTCCCAGGCCACAACGCAGATGCACCAAATGGTGGACAGACCGATGCATCCTTCCAGGAATGCGGCGACGCCCCAGTTGCACGCTGTACGAGATGGCCAGCCGTCGCCAGCGCCGCGGGGGCGTCCGGCGCGCCCAGCCCGCAGCGCCGGCCGCGAGCGCGACGGACGACCCGCCCCGCCTTTCGCTCTCACGCGCCGAGGCCGCCCAGGCGCTCGGGGTGAGCCTGCGCACGCTCGACCGCCAGGTGGTGCCGCGCATCCAGACCGCGCTGCTCGAGGACGGCACACGCCTCATCCCGCTTGCCGAGCTCGAGCGCTGTCTGGTCGAGCGCACCACGCCCGCGCGCACGCCGATGGCCTCGTCGAGCCGGCGGGCGATCCCGGAGGCAATCCGCGAGCGCATCCGCTCGGAGCGGCAGGCCGGCCTCAGCTATCGCCAGATCGCCGATCGCCTCCAGGCCGAGGGCGTCCCCACCGCGCAGTCGGGCACTCGCTGGTGGGCCTCGACCGTGCGCGGCGCGCTCATCAACGGCTCGGACTGAGACCCGCGCCGCGCGGTCACCGTCGTCAACGCCCTCAGGACCGCCCTGCGCTCGTGCGGCGAACCGCCTGCATATCGAGTCTTTTTCGAAGCGTCGTGAGGATTTTCCTACTCCTTCAAAGGGCGGGCTGCGCCCGCCCGCCCGCCGGCGCTCTGCCTGCCGCTCCGCTTCCGGCCCGCGGCGGCGGGCCGCTCAGACGGGCCTGGCGGGCTTGAGCGCTCCCTGCCTTGCGTCCGCAATCCACAGCCGTCGTCCGCCGAGGACGACGGCCTGATCCTGACGTCCTGCGCCCGCCAGCCAACGCACACCGACGCCTGAGCTGACGCCGAAGAGGCCGCGGTCGGTCAGCACGACCGCGCCGTCTGCGGCGGCGGCCACGTCGGTGGCCCCGCGGCCGATCTGCACACGCATCAGCACGCGCCCGTCACGGCGTCCCAGCTCCACCAGTTGGCCCTCGCGCCCGCCGGTCGCCCAGACACCGCTCGCTCCGGCGGCGATCGCGTCGGGATCGAAGCCGACCGCGCGCCGCCAGACGATCCGGTGCGTCCTGGCGTCGATGGCCACCAGGGCGGAGCGCGTGCTGCGCGCGATCTGATGGCCGGCCCAGCGGCGGTGAAGCGCCACGTAGACCGTGCGTCCATCGGAGGCGATGTCTGCGGTGCCCCGACCCACCCCGACGCTCCACACCCGCGCCGGCCGGCGCGGGTCGGCCCCGCGCACCACACCGCCGTTGAGCTCGATGCCCCAGACGGCGCCGGCCGCGGAGGCGATGTTCGGCCCCTGGCCGCCGCGGAAGAGCCGCAGGGGCGGCCCCAACGGCGCCAGGTCGCTGGCGCGAAAGGCGCGCGCGGACCCTCGCTGGCCCGCCCAGAGGCGTTCTTCCCCCGCGCTCAGCCAGACCAGCGGCGAGCCGCTGCGCGCCGAGTACGCGATCGCATGCGCGCGCCGCAGCAGGCCGCCCTGGGCGTCGGCGCGCGTGATCGTCCCCGCGCTCGCGATGAAGGCCGCGTCAGCGTTGCCCGCCGCGGCCACCCAGCCGTAGTCGGCGCAGCCGCAGGCCGCGTCTGTCTGCGACCCCACGGCCGCCCAGGCCACCGTGCCGGCACAGATTCCGAGCACCACCAAACCGCCCTGCCAGGTCGCGCGCCTCACCGGGGATTCCTTGGCCGCGAGCTCCTGAGGAGACGGCACGTCGTCGGTCTCACGTCGACACCGTGCCTCAGCCTATGTCGATGGTCCCGCCAGGGCCTATCGGACGGGCTCCAACCTCACCGCATGGAAATCGGCGGTTTATGAAGCATGGGGAGCTGGTTCCGACGACGAACCGGCCTGCGTGGCCGGGGTCCTAAGCCGGCCGCGCCAGGAAGATGACGCCGGACCCGCACCAGCGGGCGGCGAAGGTCCCCTGGAAGGCCAGGATGCCGGCTCCTGGGACCCGCCGTCCGGGAGCGACCAGGCGTCCGTGCCAGATGCCGCCGGGACGTGTGTCGACCCGCGTCACGGTGGCGCGCGCGGGCACGGCGGTGAAGACCACGCGGCCCGGCGCGATGACCTTCGAGAAGCTCAGCCTGCCCGGAAGCGCCCGCCCGAGCGGAAGGGCGCCCCGTCCGATCGGGAGCGCCATGTTCAGCGTTCGAAGCGGCGGCCCGGACACGGTCGGTGTCCTGGCGCAGACGGCCGGTCGATCGACGATCTCCAGCATGAGCCGCCCGCCAAAGGGGCGCGGCCCCGTGGTCCAAAAGATGATCGCGGAGCGAGCCCGGAAGGCCACGCCGTAGTCGCGGCCGCCCCCGGAAGTCTGCTCGCTGCCGTTCCCTGCCACCTGGCGAGGGAAGGGCGCCACTGGTTGAGAAGCGGCCGTCATGGCGCCGCCCGCGGCAAGCAGCGCCGCGATCGCCGGCGCCAGCGGCCATGACCTTCGGGTCATCTTGCGACGCTACAGCGATACCTGGCCTGCTCACCAGCGCCGGCCGCGCCAAGGGAGGTCGCGGCGGAAGGTCCAGCGCGCACCGCACCGGCGCGCCAGTCGGGTCAAAAAATGTGTTACAACCGTACACAGGAGATGGCGCCTGAGCGGTTCGATCCTGACCTGCTGGACCCGGCTGCGCCGTTCGAGCTGGACATGAACAACGTGCCACATCTGGTCAAGCACCCCCCGTTCACCCACCAGGACGTGCTGGACGCCTGGCTCTTCGGGGAGCCGGTCTTCTTCCCGCCGCGGAGAAGGGCGAGGCCGACTGGCTGATGGTCGCGGAGGTGGCCGGTCACGGCCTGGTGGTGGTCCCCCTCGCTCCCCTGTCCAGCGGCGACCCGCGGCGGTGTCGTCCG
>JAWVEW010000325.1:0-3167 GCA_033856495.1 Miltoncostaeaceae bacterium
CGACGCCTGGTACGGCCGCGCGAACGACTCGCTCTCCGCCCTCAGCCTGTCCGCCGGAATCGCCCGCTACCACGGCTGGTCGTACGACTTCCTTATGCGCCAGACGCTGCCCCGCCTGATGGGTTTCCCGCGCGAGCGGACCGACCTGCTGCTGCGCTTCGAGACCGGCCTCGCGGTCGGGCAGGCCATGCTGACGGCCGTGGCGCTCGGCGTGGGGACCGGCCTCGTCGCCTTCGGCCGCCGCCCCGGCGGGGTCGAGCGCGCGTTCGCGCTGCCGGATCACTATCGCTTCACGTGGGCCCAGGCGCTGGGATACCCGCTCGAGGACCCGCGGGCGGGCGGCCAGCGGCCCCGGCTGCGGTTCGAGCGTCTGTTCCACGACGGCAAGTTCGGCGTGCCGCTGCGCGCGGATCCAGAGACCGACGACCTGCTGCGCGAGAAGGGCATGCTCCAGGAGCAGGCGCCGCTCCGCGGCCGGTTCGAGGAGATCGACCGGATCGCGGCCCAGTTCGGACGCGAGCCCGGGTGCGTGCACTGGCCGGCGGCGGAGATCCGCAGGCTGCTCGACGATCCGGCCTGGGAGTTCGGGCCCGGCTTCCGCGCCCACGCCGAGGCGGTGCTGGCCGCGGGGAACCTGCCCGAGTATCCGGAGGAGATGCGGGAGCTGCTCGAGCGCCTCCAGGCCGAGCGGGGCGTCTCGGCGCCCGGGGGCTGACCCGAGGCCGGCCGGCGGGGATGGTCGCCAGCGAGCCTGGCGCACGCCCCGGCCGCGTCGACTGGACCGCCACCGCGCTGATCGCGGTGGAGGCCCTAGCGGGACGGGAACCGATCGCGCGGTGAGCGCCAGGATGTCACCGGCGCGGTTGGAGCCAAGGCCGACTGGGTGCCGCTCAGCGAGATCTCGCTCCACTGGCCCGCCGGGCCACGATGGAGGTAGTGGGACTGGCCCGCCTGCCAAACGAGGAGCGCCGTCCCGCTCGGCGAGACCTCCAGGCGCACGGTGCTGACACTCGAGGTGCTCAGCGCCTGGCTGCTTGCGAGTGTCTCCGCTGCGCTCCAGGGTCCGCCTGCGGAGCGACTGGCCGCCTGGATAAGGACCGCCGGGCCGGCGTAGAACGAGGTCGCCCAGGAGAGGAGGGCGGTGCCAGCGGCATCCAGGCCGACGAGCGGCGGCGTCGGAGCGGGCGTCGGCTCGGAGGGGCCGAAGGCGAGGGCTCCGGGGACGCGCTCCGCGAAGCGCCCGTCGGGCAGCTCCCGCCAGGCGACGACGTCGAGGCCGTGAAGGTTGCTGGCAAGCTGAGGAGCGCCGACGGCCATGCCCGGCGTGCCCAGATCGGAGACCGCCGACCAGGGGCCGTCGGCAGGGCGGGGCGTACCGAACCCGGCTGTTGAGCGCCCAGACGACGACCGCGTCGCCGCCCGGGCCGATCGCGACGCTCGGTGCTGTGGCCGGGAACGCGAACACGTTCGGCGCCGTGCTGACGGGCGAGCAGCTGCTGCGGTGCCGACCAGTCTCCGCCGCGCGGTCGCGCGCGCCCCGCATCGCCTGCGGCTCGCGCCCTCCCCGGCCCCGGCCGTCGGCGGCTCGCGCCGCTCGGTGGTCGGCGCCCGCGACTGTGCCGGGCCGGCCGCCGTGCTCCGCTGCAAGCCGCTCGAACGCCTGCGCCCTGGTAAGGCCGTCGCGTCGCAGACGCTCCCGCACCGCGGCGTAGGTCTCGACGGCTACGGCCCCTCTGCGTCCGCCATCAGCCGCCACGGCGGTCTTCGCCATCGTGCTTGCTGTCTTCGGCGCGGACTCGCCGCCGTCATCCACCGCACACGCCGCGCATGCCCGTGGGCATGCCGGATCAGGGCCAGGCGACCAGTGGGCCAGGAGCGCCGGGTCCAGCGTCCAGGCGCCGACGCCGGCTCGCCGACCTAGCGTCTGGCGAAACCCGAGAGTACGGAGGCCGCGCGGCTGGCGGGCCCCCTGCCCGAGGTGATCGTGATCGCACACGCCGGCCCGCCGCGTGACCGGTATCCCGGTCGCGTCACACGGAGGCGTCATCTTCAGGAAGGACACAGCAAATGGCGAGGGCAGCCGATGGCCGGCTTGCGGGCAAGAGGGCGTTGGTGACCGGTGGAAGCCGAGGAATCGGCGCCGCGGTCGTGCGTCGGCTGGTCGAGGAAGGCGCGACGGTGGCGCTCAACTACCGAGTCGGCGCCGCGGCGGCGGAAGCGCTGATCGAGGAGCTGGGCGGTGACGAGGGCCGAGTGATGGCCCTCCAGGCCGACGTCAGCGACCCGGCCGCCAGCCGGGACCTGGTGGAGCGGACCGTGGCCTCGCTCGGTGGCCTCGACGTGCTCGTCAGCAACGCCGGCGTGGAGCACTTCGGTCCGCTGGAGTCGATCACCGTCGCCGATTACGAGCGGGTGTTCGGCCTCAACGTCGCCGGGCAACTGTTCATGGTGCAGGCGGCCGCGGCGGCGATGCGCGCCGGAGGCCGCATCGTGCTGACCTCCTCCGCCAGCGCGCGCATGGCCGTCTCGGGGCACAGCCTGTATGCGGCCAGCAAGGCGTCGGTGTCCGCCCTCGTGCTCAACCTCGCCCCCGAGCTGGCCCCGCGGGGGATCGCCATCAACGCCATCTCGCCCGGCGGCACCCGGACGGACATGTCAGCGGAGAACGCCGAGCACTACATTCCCCCGGCGCTCGCGGATCTGCCCCTGGAGACACTGTGGCAGCTGAGGGTCGCCTTGGGGCGCTTCGCCGAGCCGGACGAGATCGCGGCCGCCGTCGCCTTCCTCGTCTCTCCCGACGCGTCGTACATCACCGGCTCCACCATGGCGGTCGATGGTGGATGGTCGTGAGCGCTGAGTGTTGGCTGGGTGACCGCGTCGACGTCCCGTGCTGGCACATGGAAACCGCGGTCACCTGGCTTACTGGACCGACCCCGACTCGGCGACCCGCTCGTGTTTCTGCCCGGTAGGTTCGCGATCCGCTCGTGGTCGCGGTCGCAGTGAGGGACGACGAGCCCCGTGCGGCTCGGCGACCGCGGCAATGAGAAGGTGTAGAAACGCCGCGTTAAAACTGGTCGCCGGTCCAGGATGCACCGGCCCCCTGTTTACGCGGCGTTGATACGCGCTTCTCTAGCGTGAGCACATGGCCGACGCGCCTGGCCCGGGAG
>JAWVEW010000326.1:0-6222 GCA_033856495.1 Miltoncostaeaceae bacterium
GCGGAATCGCAGCGTGTCAGGCCGGCTGAAGCGCTGGCACCGCCCGCTGCGGCTGGGCCGGAGCCGCGTGCCCCTGAGCGGCGTGGAGGATGTCGCATCCACCGACCTCCGGGAGCCCTCTCAGCAGCACCAGTGACCCGACGAGCGCGCCCCCGGCGAGCAGCAGGACCGAGGACGGCTTCACCACGCTTGCGAGCGCTCCCACGATCACGAGCCCGAGCGATCCGGCCGCCACCTGGCACGAGAGGACGACCGAGATCAGGGTGGCCCTGATCTCGGTCGGAAAGAGCTCGGCGAGGTAGGTCAGGGTGACGGCCATGAAGGAGGCGGCGCCGGCCGTGGCGAGGAAGAAGCCGGGGATGAAGAGGCCCTCGACCTCGGTGAAGATCAGCATGGTGCCGGCCGACGCGAGCAGGATGGCCGCCGCGACGATGGGCTTGCGGCCGACGCGGTCGCTCACGCGGCCTCCGAGGAAGTATCCGAGGACGCCGAACACCCCGGCCAGGACCACGATCAACGTGAATCGCCCGTCCCAGCCGTAGGTGGTCTGGGCGAGCTCGGAGGCGTAGAGGAAGCAGGCGGTCTGCACGACGCCGAAGGCGCTCACCAGGGCCAGGGCACGCAGGCACGTCGCTCGCTGCGCAGGCTCCACTCGCGGCCAGAACGAGGTCTGCAGCCGGTTTTCCGCGCGGGCCACCGCGAACGCCCGCGTCTCGCGGAGGTTCCGGCGAAGATAGGCCACGAGCGCCAGCGGAAGCAGCGCGACAAGGTAGAAGAGGCGCCAGCCCAGCGGCGTGAGCGGCACCAGTAGGAGCAGGCCGGCCACTGCGCCGAAGCCAAGGCCCGAGACGATGCCGAGCACCGAGATGCCGGCGCCGCGGCGATGGGGCCGAAGCTCCTCCGCGATGACCAGCCCCGCGAGCGAGGACTCGGTGGCCTGGAACACCCGGGCCACCATCTGCACCAGCACGAAGGCGACGACGCCCACCGCGAGGGCGGTCATCCCGGTCGCGATGGTGAAGACGGCGAGCGAGACGAGCAGGAGCATCCGGCGCCCCCAGCGATCGGCCAGGCGGAGGACGGGCACGCTGGCGAGCGAGGCGAGCCGGATGAGCGCCACGCAGATCCCGAAGGCGCCGATGCCGAGCCCGAGGCCGTCCGCGAGGACCGGCGCCGCCAGGGTCAGCAGCGCGACGTCGTAGGTCTCGAAGAAGCCGGTCAGCACGAGCGGCGAGAGGATCCTGCGCTCGTGCCGGGTGAAACCGATCCTGGCGAGCGCCGTCAACGGAAAGCTCCTCCTCGTCCGCGGGGGGGCGGACGGCGTCACGAGGGACAGGGAGCATCCGTCGCGGCCCTTGGCCTGTTCACGAGGGTACCCCTCGCGAGGACCGGCTTGACCGCCGCCGGTTCACGGAGGAGTCGGGGCGCGGCCGCGGAGCGGCCGGCGCCCGGCGGTCAGCTCAGACCGAAGGTGGTGACGACGAGGTCGTCACGCAGCAGCGCCCGGCGCGCGAGCGCGCAGTCGGCGACCGCCACGCGCCACTCGCGCTCGAAGCGCGGGATGCTGGTGGAGCGCGCCACCCGGATCGAGGCGTCCCCGCTGTCCCTGGCCATGGGCAGGCGGTAGGCGGCGAGCATCGGCCACCTGGCGTCCTCGAGCATCCGCTGGTGCCGGTCCAGGAACTGGCGGCGGCTCTGGGTGCGGAGCGTGACGAGGTCGGCCCCCTGGCGGGCTGAACGCCGCGTCCGGGGATACGGGTTCTCGTGGCGAGCCGAATGGTCCGGAGCCGCGATGGCGGAGAGGATCTCCCTGACCGAGCGATGCTCCTGCCAGTGGTTCGAGTTGGTCATGGAGCGCATCGGCTTTCCTCGCCTCGCGGCGGGGTCGGGAAGATCCCTCCCTGCGCCGTCGCCCAAACTGTCGACCCTTCATGGCTCCGGCACGTCACCTCGATGAGTGATCTTCCCGAGGCCGCATCAGGCAGCGCCTCCTCGCTCGGTCCTCGAGCTCGACCAGGATGATCGCGAAGGGCTCGACTTCCACGTTCTCCGGCTCGTGGGTCATCGCGGTCCAGGATCCGCAGCACCCGCTCAGGCGAGGGCTCGCCACGGGCGTTTCGCGCGGCGCCCGTGGCGGGGTCCGCGGTTCAGGAGGGCGCCGGCCGCGCCCACGTGAAGGCGGGCATCTTGACTTCCGGCATCAGGACGTGCACGGGGGGAGCGATGACCTTGCCGTCGATGATCGTCGCGCCGAGGTCCACGCTGATGGCCCCGACCCTTGGAGGAACGAACGTGAGGAACGACGGGACGGTCGCCGGCGGCGTCCAGGTCGCCGGCGGAGTGATCGCGGCGCTCGCGGCCGTCGAGGCGGCGACGGCCACGAGGCCGGCTGCGGCGGTCGCGGAGAGCTTCAGGAGGCCCATGCTCAGCCGGTGACCTGGCCGCCGGCGACGGGGCTGCCCGCGGAGACCTGGTTGTTGGTGTTGACGAAGGAGACTCCCGAGCCCGGGCCGATCGAGGTCGTGTTGATGGTCGGGCCGATGACGACGGCCAGCTGGCCGATGCTCGGAGCGACGAACGAGAGCGGGGTGGCGGGGAGGGCGCCCCACGCCGCGCCGTTCAGGCCGGTGCCCCAGCCGGTGGCCGGGAAGTGGAATGCGGCGGGGTCGAAGCCTGGGAGCGTGGCGGCCTGGGCGCTCGCGCTCCCCAGGGGGACGGCGGCGGTCAGCGCGGCTGCGAAGGCGACCAAGGGCTTTCGGGACAGGTTCATCTGCATCGCTCCTTGTGGGGTGACGCTTCCGGCCCTGGGTCTGGGGCGTCGAGTGTCGGTCGCAAGACGCTACGGCCGCCGGCTGCTGCACCCCCTTGTTCCGCGGACCAGTTCGCCCTGATCCGACGGGCCATCGCCCATCGAGCCGGGGGCGGTCCGAAGCGACTGCCGGCGTGCCGCCGGCGGTCCCGACGTGCCGCCGTGCGCGTAAACCCGTCTCGGAAGGCGGATTACGCTGGTCGCAGTGGAGTGGAGGATAGGGGGCTCGAACCCCTGACCTCCGCCTTGCAAAGGCGGCGCTCTCCCAGCTGAGCTAATCCCCCGAGCGAGGAGCTAGGGTAGCATCGCGCTCGCCTTCAACCGGACCGAGGGATGCCCGTGACCCCGCCTGACGACGCCGATTTCGCCCGTGTCGACCAGATGCTCGGCGAGGTGCAGATGCGCCACTTCGAGCTCGGGGGAATGGTCGGCGAGTACCGGGCGATGGTGTCCGATCTCCAGGAGCGGGAGAACGAGGACTCGCTCAAGCTGGCGCGCGGCCTCCCCGGTGCCCGCTACTACGTCCAGACGGAGCACATCCGCCAGACCTGGCTCAAGCTCGAGGTCGAGCTGCGGAAGCTGTTCCCGAAGGAGGACTGACTCAGCGCCCGAGCGCGGCCCGCAGGGCCGGCTCGAGGGCGTCGAAGCGGAAGCGGTAGCCGGCGGCGAGCGCCGCCCGCGGGACCGCACGCTGCCCCTGCAGCAGCAGCTCCTCCGCGAGCTGGCCCAGCGCCAGGCGCAGGGCGGCCGCCGGCGTCGGCAGCGCCGCAGGCCGCCGCAGCACGCGCCCCAACGTTCTCGCGAACTCGCGCTGGCGCACCGGCGCCGGCGCGACCAGGTTGAGCGGCCCGCTCACCCGCCCGTCGTCGAGCGCCAGGAGGATGATGCCCACCTCGTCGGCGACGTGGATCCAGGGCAGCCACTGGCGGCCGCCCCCGATCGGCCCGGCGAGGCCCAGGCGGGCCGGGAGCGCCAGCCGGGGCAGCGACCCGCCCTCGGGCGCGAGGACGATGCCGCTGCGAAGGAGCGCGACCCGGACGCCGGCGGCCTCCGCCCGGCGGGCCTCGGCCTCCCAGTCCACGCAGAGCTCGGCCAGGAAGCCGCGGCCGGGCGGGGACGACTCGTCGACGTCGTGCGGAGCGTCGCCGTAGTAGTTGACCCCGCTGGCGTTCACCAGCACCCGCGGCCCCCCCGCGGCCAGCGCCTCCACGACCCTCCGCGTCGTGACCAGCCGGCTGTCGCGCAGCTCGCGCTTGCGGGCGTCGGTCCAGCGTCGCGGGGCGATGGGCGCGCCGGCGACGTTCACCAGCGCGTCGACGCCCTCGAGCGCCGCCGCCGGCGGCGGACCCTCGGCGGGGTCCCAGCGCAGCGGGCGTGCGCCCGGCACCGGCGCCCCGCTGCGCGAGAGCGCCAGCACGTCGTCCCCCCGCCGCGCCAGCGCGCCGGCCACCCGCCTGCCGATGAGCCCGGTGGCTCCGACGATCGCGACTCGCACCGATCCCAGGCTACGCCCCGCCGCCGAGGCGCGTCCGCGTGACCGCCCGCAGGCTGATCTCCACACCCGCCGGAGCCTCGATCACCCGCGCCCCGTCGCGGTCGATCGCCACCGACAGCGGGCCCGACGGGAAGGGCACCCCGCGCACCTCCAGCGAGTCGACCCCCGCGGGCAGCGCCGGGCTGAGCGAGATCGTGCTGCCGGGGATGAACGGCTCGAGGCCGAGGAAGAGCGCCACGAAGTCCAGCGGCACGCCGGCCGCCCAGGCCTGGGGCCGGCACGCGGTGGGGTAGGGCACGGGGAAGCGGGACTCGGCGCGGGAGTGGCCGCCGAACAGCTCGGGCAGGCGGTCGTCGAAGAGCCCGAGCGCGTCGCAGAGGGCGCTCGCCAGCGCGAGCGCGTCGCGGTCCCGGCCGTAGCGGCGCAGGCCCTCGCAGGCCATCGCGGTGTCGTGCGGCCAGACCGATCCGACGTGGTAGGAGATCGGGTTGAAGCCGGCCATCGCCGACGAGAGGGTCCGAAGCCCCCATCCGCTCGCCATCGCATCCCCGGTGAGGTGGAAGGCGACCTGCTCCGCTTCCTCGTTGGAGGGCACGCCGCACCAGAGCAGATGGCCCATGTTCGATGCCACCGAATCGACGCGCGCCTTGCGCCCGTCCAGGGCCAGGGCGAAGAAGCCGGGCTTGTCGCCGCCCTCGCACCAGAAGCGCTCGCGCACCAGCGCGCGCTGGCCGTCGGCCTCGGCGGACAGCTCGTCCGCCTCCCGGTCCTCACCGAGCCACGCCAGCACGGCGGCCAGCTCACGGCGGGCGCGGTAGGCGTAGCCCTGGACCTCGACGATCGCGATCGGCCCCTCGGCCAGCCGCCCGTCGGGGAACTGGACCGCGTTCGCGGAGTCCTTCCAGCCCTGGTTGGCGAGCGACCGCCCCGAGCTGCCCCGGTACTCGATCAGGCCGTCGCCGTCCGGGTCGGCGTCGCCGCGGATCCAGCCCATGGCCGCGCGCGCCGCCGGCAGGAGGTCCAGCAGGGCCTCCCGCGTCGCCCCCCAACGCCAGGCGATCCCGTAGAGGATCACGAAGAGCGGCGTGGCGTCGACACTGCCGTAGTAGGGCCGCGCGCCGCCCGTCGTGCCCGAGCCCAGCCAGGCGCGCTCGGTGAGGCGCACCTCGTGGAGGATCTTGCCCGGCTGCTCCTCGTTCCCCGGGTTGTGGACGCGGCCCTGCCGGGCGGCGAGGGCCTGCAGCGCATCGAGCATCCGGGCGGGCTCGAACAGCCGTGCCTGGTGGCTCGCGATGATGCTGTCGCGGCCGAAGAGGGCGACGAACCAGGGGATCCCGGCCGCCAGCAGGCGCCGGCCGGGCGCCAGGCCGTCCGGCAGCGTCAGCGCCTGGAGGTCGGCGAGCGAGCGCCGGCAGGCGCGGGCGAGGTCGGTCGGACGGCTCACCACCTCCGCGGCGCGGCGCGGCGGCGGGATCTCGGCGGGGAGGCCCTCGGGCGGCCCCACGCCCTCGGCGCGAACCCGGATCCGCAGCCGCCAGCGCTCCCCGCGGCCGAGGCGCAGCCGCCAGTGGCTCGCGTCCTCGTCCACCCGGTCCGCCGCCGGCGAGAGCCGCACCGCGGTGCCCCGCGTGCCGTCGTGGCTCGCGAACGTGATCGCCCGCGTCGTCCGCTTGACCTGCGAGCGCTCAGCGCTCGCGACGCCGCCGCCGAGGCTGCGCACCTCGAAGATGTCCGCGAAGTCGCAGTCGATCCCGACCGAGAGATCGATCTCGACCGGCTCGGTCCCCCAGCAGGTGACGATCACGTCCTCCTCGAGCCCGGTCGGCCGCACCCGCCGCACCCGCTCGACCTCGATCGGCGGGTCCGGGCCGTGTCCGGGCACGACCGCATAGGCGCGGAAGCGAGCGGCGTCGGCCGC
>JAWVEW010000327.1:0-11862 GCA_033856495.1 Miltoncostaeaceae bacterium
CGACAGGCCCTGGCGACGGGGCCCGGAACGAAAGCGGCCCGGGCCGTCGTCAGGACCCGAGCCGCAGTGCCCTCCGGTGCGCGACCCGGGCCGTCCCAGCGGCCTGTTCCGGGTCACTGTTCTCTTCGGCAGGTTCCGGGGGGAACTTGAGTCCCGGCGCGCAAGTTCCCGGCCGGCTCGCGGAACCGCGCATCGCGCGCTCCCCGGCCCGTTGAATTAAGGTGCCCGAGCGCCGCTGGGACGGCCTCGGGCGTGGCACCGGAGGGCGAGCTCCGATGCAGGACAAGGGTACGACGCCCCGGGCTCATCGGTCTCTATCCCGTTGGTTAGCTCGCGCGCGACGCGGGGAGGCGGCGGACCGGCCGAACTGGCCCTTCGGGTAGTGGCGCGCAGGCCGGCAGCGAGGTCGGCCGGGACGGGGCTGCGGCGCCGGCCGGGCGGGGGCGCCTACGCTCTGCCGATGCCGACGTTTCCCTCCTCGAGGGCCGCCCCGCGCCGCAGACGCCGGCCGGGCGCCCGCCTGCTGCTCGGCCTGGCCGCGGCCCTCGCGCCGGGCGCGGCGGCGGCGGCGCCGGCCGTCCCGCCCGCGCTCCTGGCCGAGCCGGCCGCCCACCCGCAGGACCCCGACGTCGCGGTGAACGATGCCGGCCGCGCCGTGGCCGTCTGGGTCGTGCGCACGCCGGTCGGCCCCGTGGTGACCTCGCGTTCCCGGATCGCGGCCGGAGGCCCATGGCTGCCGACCGAGCGGATCTCCGGTGTCGGGGCGGGCGCGCCTCTCGATCCGGTCGTGGCGATCGACGGCGCCGGCGCGGCGCTCGTGGTGTGGCGGGAGGAGGGCGGCCCGCTGCGCTCGGCGCTCAGGGCGGGTCCCAGCGCGCCCTGGACGCCCCTGACCGTCGACCCGGCTCCCGACGGGTTCACCTCCCCGGCGCTGGCCATGGGTCCGGGCGGCGCGGTCCTGGCCTGGGCGGAGCGGCCGGCCGGCGACTGGCGGGCACGGAGGGCCGTGCTCGCCGCGGGCTCGTGGCGGCTGGACCCGCCGCTCGACCTGACCGCGGCGGGCGTGGTGTCGGACCCGGAGGCGCCGGCCCAGCCGGCGCTGGCGGTGAGCGGCCGCGGCGACGCGGCCGTCATCTGGCCCGCGGCGACCGTGAGCGCGGATCAGGAGCGGACGGTGCCGGTCGCGGTCGCCCTGCGTCCGGCGGCCGCCGCCGGCTGGGCCGCGGCGACGCGGCTCTCGGCGGCCGGCCGGCAGGCTGCGGTGGCGCTGGGCGGGGACGGGACCGCCGCGGCGATCTGGCTGGAGGGCGGTGCGGTGGCGACGGCGGACCGGGCCGCCGCCGCGTCCGCCTGGTCGGCGCCGCAGGAGCTGCTGCCGGCGGAGGCGGCGGCCCCGCCGGGCAGCGGACCCGCCTTTCCGGCGATCGCCCTGAACGGCGAGGGCTACGCGCTCGCGGCCTGGGCGTCGCTGCGGCCGGATTCGCTCGGGCTCTCCATCCAGGCCCGGAGGCGCTCCGGCGCGAGCGGCCTGTGGGCGCCGGCGGCCACGGTCGCATCCCGGCTCGAGACCGACGCCGTGCTCGAGCTGCGGCACATGGAGGCGATCGTCGACGCCCACCGCACCGGGTACCTGGCCTGGCTCGACCCCGAGGGCCCGGGCTCGGCGACCGTCCACGCGGCCACGAGCGCCGGCGGCGCCTGGGAGGATGCGCCGCTGCAGGTGCGGGAGGACCTGCAGGGCTTCGCGCTCGCGGCCGCCGCCCACGGCGGGGCTGTGCTCCTGGC
This sequence comes from Miltoncostaeaceae bacterium, assembly GCA_033856495.1. GTDB lineage: Bacteria > Actinomycetota > Thermoleophilia > Miltoncostaeales > Miltoncostaeaceae > JAWVEW01. Next base: position 1,786 of record JAWVEW010000327.1, read on the forward strand.
GCAGCGGGCGCGCATCGAGGATCCGGCCGTCGAGCTCGTCGCGGCGGGCTTCCACGAGCCCGGCCCGGTCGAGCTCAGCGCCGGGCAGCTGCTCATCAGCCAGCGCATCGCCCAGGCGGGGGTGCGGCGCTCGAACGGGGCGCTTGCGCGGCTCGACGACGGGCTCAGCGGCGGCGACGTGCGCGACGGGACGCTGCTCGCCGCGGACTTCGGCCCCGGCGTGCGGGTCGAGGGGGTCCCGGGACCCCCTCCGCTGCCGCCGGGCCCGGTGTCCCCGCTCGCGATCCCGCCGCCAACGGCCGGAGGCGGCGTCGTGCGCCTGACCCGCCAGCAGCTGCTCGTCAACCAGCGCATCTCGCAGGCGGCGGTGCGGCGCTCCAACGCCGGCCGCGCGCGCATCGAGGCCGGGCTCACCGGGGCGGACGTGCTCAACGGCGCGATCACCGCCCGCACGCTCGCGCCCGGCCTTCGGATCGTCAGCGCGGTGCCGGTGCCGCCGCCGGTACCGGCCGTCGCGGCGGAGCCGGGCGGGTTCGGAGGCCCGCCGGGCCGTCGCCCCGTCTCGCTCAGCCGCTCGCAGCTCCTCATCAACCAGCGCATCGCCCAGGCCGCCGTGCTGCGGGCCAGCTGGCTGGTGGAGAAGCTGGAGGGCGGCATCACCGGAGCCGAGATTCGCGACGGCGGCCTGACCGCCGAGGACCTGGCGCCGGAGCTGCGCACCGGCTGAGCCCGCCCCGGCGGACGCTCAGGTGGGGGGCTTGGTCACGCCCGCCTCCCAGCGGGCGAAGCGCACGGGGTCCCAGCCGTGCCAGCTGTCGACCTCGATCCACGCCGTGAAGCGCTGGCGGCTGTGATCGGGGTAGTCCGAGCCCATGTAGCGCTGCGCGAGGCGGTCGATCACCGCCAGCCCCTCGTCCGGCTCGAGCGCCGTCACGCGCCCGTTCAGGGTGACCTGCCAGTAGAAGTTGTCGTTGTCGATCGCGGTGAGCGCGACTCGCGGATCGTTGCGCATGTTGCGGATCCGCAGCCGGTCCGCGTCCATGCTGAGCAGGATCCGGCCGTCGTCCTCCACGTCGTACCACGTGACGGCGAGGTGGGGGCTGCCGTCCGGATTGACGGTGGCGACGACGCCCGCGTTGGGCCTGCGGATGAACGCGTCCACCTCGGACGGGACGGGTGCGGGCGGCATGGGGTCTCCTCTGCTCGTGGCCTTGCCGTCGTGGATTGTGCCTCTCCGGAGCATGCGCCGGACGGAGCGGGGCCGTCGGCGGCGCCAGTAGGCTCTCGTGCCGTCCACGATCCGGAGGTGCCGGTGGCTCGCAGCGTCTACCTGATCCTGCCGCTGGTGGGAGGCGCGCTCATTGCCGCCCAGGCCCCGATCAACGCCCGTCTGCGCACCGTCCTGGACTCGCCGATGGGCAGCGCCTTCGTCTCGTTCGCGATCGGGACCGTGCTGCTCTTCGTTGCGCTGGCGGTGGTCGGCGACGTCCCGAAGCTCGGCGCGCTGGGCGGCGGCCCGTGGTGGGCCTACGTCGGCGGCGCCTGCGGCGCGGTCTTCGTGTTCGCCACCCTCGTCGCGGCCCCGCGGGTCGGGGTCACCGCCACCTTCGTGGCCGTGATCTGCGGCCAGGTGGTGGCGGCAGCCCTGATCGACCGCTTCGGCTGGCTGGGGGTGAAGGCGGCGCCGGTCTCGACGGAGCGCCTGGTCGCCATCGGCCTGCTCGGCGTGAGCGTCGTCCTGCTGGCACGCAAGTGAGCGCCTCGCGGGCGTTGGGACCCGGCCTCCCCGACGCGCACACGCGGCTGGCGGGGATCCTCGGCTGGCCGGTCGAGCACTCGCTCTCCCCGGCGATGCACAACGCGGCGTTCCGGGCGCTGGGGCTCAACTGGGCCTACCTGGCGTTCCCGGTCGATCCCGCGCGGCTGCCCGAGGCCGTGCGCGGCCTGGCGGCCGCCGGCTGCGCCGGCCTGAACGTCACCATCCCCCACAAGCAGGCGGTGATCGCGTGCTGCTCGGACCGCTCGGCGGCCGTCGAGGCGGTCGGGGCCGCGAACACCCTGGTGCCGGACGGCGCCGGCGGATTCCGGTGCGACAACACCGACGTCGTCGGGTTCCTGCGCGCGCTCGACGAGGCGGCGCCGCTCGCCCTCGACGGCGCCGAGGCGCTGCTGATCGGGGCGGGCGGCGCGGCTCGCGCGGTCGCCGTCGCCCTGGCCGGCCGGGGCGCCTCGGTGCTGGTGAGCAACCGCACCCCGGAGCGGGCCGCCGTGCTCGGCAGGCCGGTGCCGTTCGAGCGCGCACGCCTCGACGAGGTCGCGGCGCAGGTGGCGCTGGTCGTGAACGCGACCAGCCTCGGCCTCGGGTCCGACGCGGTGCCGGCGGAGCTGCCGCTGGACGGGCTCGGTCCGGCCCAGGTGGTGTGCGACCTGGTCTACAGGCCGGGCGGCACGCCGTGGCTCGCCGCCGCGGCGGCGCGCGGCGCCCGCCCGGTCGACGGCCTCGGCATGCTCCTGCACCAGGGGGCGGCCTCGTTCGCGCAGTGGACCGGGCGCGAGCCGCCGATCGACGAGATGCGGGCCGCGCTGGAGCGGGCGCGGCCGGTGTGAGCGCTCGCCGGGCCTCCGGGGGCGCCCGGCGGCCCGGCGGTTCAAGGACGTCCCTCGTGGGGCCGATTGAGACACCGAAGGGTTGCCTGCCCTCCAAAGGCGCCCCGTGTCCACTTTCACGAGCCGACCTCCCACGACCACGCCCCGGCGCCCCGCCGGCGACTCCCCGAACCAGCCGGCCAACGGCTCCGGGGCGAACGGCGCTGCGCCGCCTCCTCGCGCCGCCGCGCCGACGGGCCGCTGGCCGCTGGGGATCGCCCCGCTCGAGGATGTCCAGCTCGGGCAGGTCCTGCTCGAGATGGGGGTCGTGCAGCGCGCGGACCTGACCGCCGCCGGGACGCGGGCGCGGGCCGCGGGGCGCCCGGTGTGGGACGTGCTCCTCAGCGAGCGCCGCATGACCCGGGACCAGCTCGCACGGGCCGCGGCGAAGCGGCTGGGGCTGCCGTACTTCGATCCCGGTGAGGGGGTCGACCCGGCGGCGACCCAGCTGATCGACGAGCGCTCCGCCCGCCGATACTCGGCCGTGCCGGTGCGGGTGGACCGCGACGGCCACCTGGTCGTCGCGATGGCGGACCCCACGAACGTGGTCGCCGTCGACGACCTCCAGATGCTGACCGGCCGCGACGTGCGCCCCGCGCTGGCGCTGCCCGAGGAGGTGGCGGCGCTGCTGGCGCGCACCGCCCGCCTCGACGACGTGGTCGCCGACCTGATCGAGGACGCCGCCGAGGACGTCGGGCCCGAGGTGGGGGACATCCGGGCGGGCGTGGACGACGCGCCGGTCGTGCGCCTGGTCAACTCGATCATCGCCGGCGCCGTGGACGAGCGCGCCTCCGACATCCACTTCGAGCCGCAGTCCAACGAGATGGTGGTCCGCTACCGGGTGGACGGCGTGCTGCGCCCGGTGACGAGCGTGCCGCTGCGCCTCGCGAACGGCGTGGTGAGCCGGATCAAGATCATGGCCGACCTCGACATCGCCGAGCGCCGCCTGCCCCAGGACGGCCGCGTCGGGCTCTCGAGCGGCGGCCGCTCCCTCGACCTCCGCGTGGCGAGCCTGCCCACGGTGCACGGCGAGAAGGTGGTGATCCGGGTCCTCGACCGCGGCACCGCCCTGCTCAGGATGGAGGAGCTGGGCTTCACCACGGACGTCCTCGCCCGCTACGAGAAGGTCTACCGGCGCCCGTACGGCGCCGTCCTGGTCACCGGCCCCACCGGCTCCGGCAAGTCCACGACCCTCTACGCGACCCTGAACCAGCTGAACTCGGTCGAGAAGAACGTGATCACGGTGGAGGACCCGGTCGAGTACCGGATGGCCGGCGTGAACCAGGTGCAGGTGAACTCGAAGGCGGGGCTCTCGTTCGCGGCCGGCCTGCGCTCGATCCTGCGCTGCGACCCGGACATCGTGATGATCGGCGAGATCCGGGACCGCGACACGGCCCAGATCGCGATCGAGTCCGCCCTCACGGGCCACCTCGTGCTCGCCACGATGCACACGAACGACGCCGCCGGCACGCTCTCCCGCCTCACCAAGATGGGCATCGAGCCCTTCCTGACCTCCAGCGCGCTGATCGGCGTGCTCGCCCAGCGCCTGGCCCGCCGCCTCTGCCCGCACTGCCGCGAGCGGACGATGATGCGCCAGGACGCCCTGCGCGACGCGGCCGGCACGTCGCTGCCGCGGAACCTGCCGGACCCGGTGCCGGTCTACCGGGCGGCCGGCTGCGCCAGGTGCAGCGGGACCGGCTACAAGGGCCGGATGGGGATCTACGAGATGCTCACGATGAGCGAGGAGGTGGAGCGGCTCTTCATGAGCGGCGCCTCCTCGGACGAGATCCGCCGCCAGGCGCGCCGTGAGGGCATGCGAACGCTGCGCGAGGACGGCGTGCTCAAGGTCCTGAACGGCCTCACCACCCTCGACGAGCTGGCCCGCACCGTCGCGTAGCGGTCCGTCCAACAACGAGCCTCCCGGCTTGTCGGACAGGCCCACTGGCGCGGCGCCGCTAGAGGCGTGCGCCCCCTGAATTCCGGCAAGGTGCGCGTTTGACGGTGCCCGGCCGGGTCCGTAGTGTCGAACACCCCATCCTGGGGGAGACATTCGTGCCCGGATTTTGAGGAGGATCAGTGGCCGTACCGGACGTAGGCGGGACCTGGAGCTCGCGCAGCGGCAAGAACGTTGCGGGCATGTACACGGAGAACGGCGTTCGCCACCAGATCGCCCTCCCCGAGGTGCGTCTTGAGGGCCGTGAGGCCATCGCGGGCGCCGCGCAGGGCTTGATCGACGTCGTTCCGGACGAGGTCGTCGAGATCCGCAAGGTCAGCGAGGGAAGCAACGGCACCGTCACCGTGGAGTGGGTCTTCAAGGGAACCCACAGCGGCGACGCGCCGGGCTGGCCGGCCAAGAACGAGGCGGTGAACCTGGTCGGCGTGAGCGTGTGCGACATGGAGGGCGACCTGATCAAGGAGGAGCGGGTCTACTGGGACACCGCGACGCTGCTGGCGGGCGCCGGGCTGCTCGGGTAGCGCCGGGGGGGCGAGAGGCCCTGAGACACAGCGGGGGCGCCGGCGTGTCCGGCGCCCCCGCATCGCTTCAAGCCGGGGGGCCGCCAGGCCGATACGTCACTGGCGGGCACGATGCCCGCGTGTCCCCGAGCCGTCCACGGAAGGACCCATGGTCGACTTCGCCGACCTCATCACGATCGTCACGGAGCGGGGCGCCAGCGACCTCCACCTGACGGTCGGCGCACCGCCGGTGATCCGCCTCAACGGATCGCTGCTGAGACTCGACTTGCCGGTGCTGCGCCCGCAGGACACCCGCGAGCTGATCTACGGGATCCTCAACCAGGATCAGCGCCAGCGGCTCGAGGAGAACCTCGAGATCGACTTCGCCTACGCCGTGCCCGCGCGGGGGCGCTTCCGCGTGAACGCCTACTATCAGCGGGCCGCCCTGGGCGCCGCGCTGCGGGCCGTGCCGACGGCGATGAAGACGGTCGAGGAGCTGCACCTGCCCAGCTCGCTGCGCGAGTGGGTCACCAAGCCCCGCGGCCTGGTGCTGGTGACCGGACCGACCGGCTCGGGCAAGTCCACGACCCTCGCCTCGCTGATCAACGAGATCAACGAGACCCGGGACTGCCACATCATCACCGTCGAGGACCCGATCGAGTTCCTCCACCGGCACAAGAAGTCGATCGTCAACCAGCGCGAGGTCGGCGCCGACACCCACTCGTTCGCGAACGCGCTGCGCAGCGTGCTGCGTCAGGACCCCGACGTGATCCTGGTCGGCGAGCTGCGCGACCTCGAGACGATGCAGATCGCGCTGACCGCGGCCGAGACCGGCCACCTCGTCTTCGCGACCCTCCACACGTCCGACGCCCCCCAGACGATCGACCGCGTGATCGACGTCTTCCCGTCCCACCAGCAGGACCAGGTGCGCATCATGCTGGCGAACGGGCTCCAGGGCGTCTGCTGCCAGCAGCTGCTGCCCACCCTCCACGGCGGCCGGGTGGTCGCCTGCGAGGTGATGATGCCGACGCCGGCGGTCCGGAACCTGATCCGCGAGGGGAAGACCCACCAGATCTACTCGATGATGCAGACCGGGTCCCAGCACGGGATGCAGTCGATGGACGCGGCGCTTGCCACCCTGGTCCGCCAGGGCAAGGTGAGCATCCAGCTCGCCCAGGAGCGGGCCGGCAACCCCGACGACCTGCGCCGCCTGCTCGGCGTGGTCAGGGCGGTATAGGAATGGGCGCCGACACCTACGTCTACCGGGCGCTCGACCGCGCCGGCGCCGCCCGCGTGGGCGAGATCGTCGGCGACTCCAAGGCGGCGGTGGCCGCGCAGCTGCGCCTGCGCGGGCTCACGGTGGTGGACCTCGACTCCAAGCGCTCGTCGCTGACCGTCGACGACCTGCTCGACAACCTGAGGCGCGTCCGCTCGCGGGACGTCACGGTGCTCGCCCGGCAGCTCGCCACCATGATCTCGAGCGGCCTCTCCCTGCTGCGCGGCCTCTACATCCTCGAGGACCAGACCGAGTCCTCCAAGCTGAAGAAGGTGATCGGCTCGGTGCGGCAGGACGTCGAGGCCGGCCTGGGCTTCTCCCAGGCGCTCGCCAAGCACCCCAAGGTGTTCAACGACCTGTTCGTGTCCATGGTCAGGGCGGGGGAGACGGGCGGGAACCTCGAGGAGGTCCTGGAGCGCGTCGCGATCCAGCTCGAGAAGGACGACAACCTGCGCCGCACGGTTCGCGCCGCGATGGTCTACCCGTGCCTGATCGCGAGCTTCGCGGTGATGGTGCTGATCGGCATGGTCACCTTCCTGGTGCCGATCTTCGCGAGCATGTTCAAGGACATGGGCGGCAAGCTGCCCGCGCCCACCCAGCTCATGATCTCCATCTCGGGCGCCCTGCGCGGGTACTGGTACCTCTTCCTGCTGATGCCGATCGTGGTGGTGATGCTCTTCAAGAAGTGGAAGAGCACCGACCGCGGCCGCTACGTCTGGGACGCGATGAAGATGCGGTTCCCGATGAAGATCGGGGACATCGTGAAGAAGATCGCGGTGGCGCGCTTCTCCCGCACGCTGGGGACGCTGACCTCGGCCGGCGTGCCGATCCTGCTGGCGATCGAGATCACCGCCCGCACGGCCGGGAACCGGCTCATCTCCGACCCCATGAGGGAGGTCGGGGAGCGCGTGAAGGAGGGCCAGCCGCTGGCCGCCCAGCTCTCCCGGATCAAGGCCCTGCCGCCGATGGTGACCCAGATGGTCGCGGTCGGCGAGGAGACCGGCTCGCTGGACACCATGCTGCACAAGATCGCGGACTTCTACGACGACGAGGTCGCCGCGATGCTGAAGGCGCTGACCTCGATCCTCGAGCCCGTGATGATGATCTTCGTGGGCGTGGTGGTGGGCGCGGTGGTGATCTCCATGTACATGCCGCTCTTCCAGATCTACGAGCTGGTGAAGTAAGGGCCTGAGCATCATTTGGCGCGCGGTTTGATCGAGTAGTTCCACTCGGGGTGGAAGGCGTCGCCGTGGAGGTTGACGGCGGCGAGTTGGGCGTCGGTGACCTTGATCCCCTTGGGGTAGCTGCGCTCGTCCAGACGGGCGTGGACGCTGAGCCCGGTGCGGGTGGTGGTCGCGGCGATCAGGCTGATGATCGTCTGGCGTGAGACGAGGGGCTTGGCGCGCCGGTTCATGCTCATGAAGCTGAACAGGCGATGCTCGACCTTGTTCCACTTGCTGGTGCCGGGCGGGAAGTGGCAGACGCGGATCTCGAGCCCGGTCTGGTCGGCGAGGCGCTGCAGCTCGGTCTTCCAGAGGCGGGTGCGGTTGCCGTTGGAGCCGCCGCAGTCGGCGGTGATCGTGAGCTGGGTGGCATCCGGGTAGCGCCCCCGCCCCAGATCGTCCCACCAGCCGCGGATCGAGGCGACCGCGAACTGGGCGGTGTCGTTGTCGATCCCGACGCTGACCCAGCCGGTGTCGTCGGCCAGGTCGTAGATCCCGTCGGGCGCGGCCTTTCCCAGCTCGGGGTCGCGGAAGTCGTGCGTGCGCACCGGCTCCGGGGCGCCGCTGGGGCGACGCTCGCGCCCGGCGTTCTTGAAGTCGCCCACCAGCTCCTTGTTCCTGGTGTCCACGCTGATCGCGGGCTCGCCGGCCGAAAGGGCCTGCCCGACGAGCGCGTTGATCTGGCGAAACTGGGCGTCGCGGTCGGGATGGGAGGCCCCCTCGCGGGTCGTGGCGTTTGCCTGCAGCGAGTAGCCCAGGCGCCGAAGCAGCGGCGCCACCGAGCGCGCCGAGATCCGGTGGCCCTGGGCGCGAAGCTCGTCGGCGAGGTTTCGCAGGCTCCTGGCCGTCCAGCGCAGCGGCCGCTCGGGGTCGCCGCGCGAGTCGGGGTCCACCAGGCGCTCCAGATCCGCCAGGAGCGTCGGGTCGGTCTCGGTGAGGGGCTTTCGCCCCGCCCCCGGCCGGCGCACCCGGCCCGGCCGCGGCGATGTGCCCGCGGCCAGCTCCACCCGTCCCCGCCGGACGGTGGACTCGGCGATCCCGGTGGCCCGCGCCACCGCAGCCGTGCCGCCGCGTCCGTGGCTCTCGGCCTCCGCGGCGGCCCACAGGCGCAGATCCCGCTCGTCGAGCTGGCCGACCAGCATCCGGAACCTGGCCCCGATCGCCGCTTCGTCCAGCATGGCCCCGAGGTTCTCCGCCCGACCCGGCAGTCCTCTCCAACAACAGTACTAATTTCTGCGTGAGCCCCAAGCCCCGCCGTTCGTCGAGGCTTCCTCGCCACCCGTTTGGGGGACGCGGAGCGACCTGGGCGCCGTTACCGTCCTCCCCTGGAGCTCATGGCGAGCCCCGAAGACATCGCCAGTGCAGGCCGGTCGAGGCAGCCCGCCCGCCGCCGCGCAAACACCGCTCCTCGAGGAACATGTGGGCACGTACGCCGAGCCGCTGGACGACCGCGAAGCGATCCGCCTGCCCTCGGGCGCGCTCGCGGCGCTCCCCGACGCGATCATCGCGCGACTGGTGGCCGGCGGTCAGGAGCGCCCCTTCGAGGTGCTCTTCGGGCGCTACAAGACCCCGCTCTACCGCTATTGCACGGCCTTCCTGCGGAGCCCCGAAGATGCCCAGGACGCACTCCAGGTGGCGATGGCCAACGCCTTTCGCGCGCTCTCGAAGGGGTTCCCGGAGAACCTGGCGGTCAAGCCCTGGCTCTATCGAATCGCCCATCGCGAGTGCCTGAACATCCTGCGTCGGCGCGACATCCACCAGGAGCTCAGCGGATCCGAGGAGGCCCCGGGCCCCGGCGTGGACGAGTTGGCCGAGCATTCGGAGCAGGTCCGCCAGCTCGCCGCCGATCTCGCCGCCCTGGCCCCGCGCGCCCGCCAGGCGCTGCTGCTGCGCGAGCTCGCCGGTCTCTCGCACGACGACATCGGCATCGCGCTGGACGCCGCCCCGACCGTGGCGAGGAACCTCGTCTACGAGGCCCGTGAGGCGCTCGCGGAGATCGCCGAGGGCCGGACGCTCGCGTGCTCGGAGGTGCGGCGGACGATCTCCGGCGGGGACGGACGCACGCTGCGCGGCCGCCGGATCGGCGCCCACCTGCGCGCCTGCATCGACTGCAGTGCGTACCGGTGAGCGCTGGTGGAGCATCCCAGGCTGCTGTCGGCCCTGGTTCCGGCTGCGCTTCCGGCGATCCCCGGAAAGCGCATCTTCGAGGCGGCGGTCGGCTCGCTCGGAACGCGGCTCCGGGGGCGCGCTGGCAGGCACCGGGGCGGCTGCCGGCGCTGCTGCCGCCGCGGGCACGGGCTCGTCGGTCGGCATCGTCGGGGCCAAGGGACTGATCGCGGCCGTGGTGGCCGAGACGTCGATCGGGCCGCCGGTCGCCGTGCGCACGGTCGGGACCGCGGACGCGGCCCGCGGCGCGCGGACGCTCGTCGCTGCCGCCGCGGCGCCCCACGCGTCGGGCGCAGGCCCCAGGACGGCCGG
>JAWVEW010000328.1:0-2574 GCA_033856495.1 Miltoncostaeaceae bacterium
CCGCCGGCGCCCACTCCGGCGCTCCCTCCCGTGAAGGTGCCGGCGCTGCCGACCCTGCCCGTCGCGAGCGTGCCGTCCGTCACGGTGCCGTCCGTCACCGTGCCCGCCGTCACGCCGCCGCCGGTCACGGTGCCCTCCGTCACGGTGCCGCCGGTCACGGTGCCCTCCGTCACCCCGCCGCCGGTCACCGTGCCTGCGGTCACCGTCCCGGCCGTCACGGTGCCGTCCGCGACGGTGCCCCAGGTCGCGACGCCCGCGATCACCACCCCGCAGCCGCCGGCGCTCCCCGCCCTGCCCGGCCTGGGCTGATCAGGCGGGATCGAGGAGGCGGGTCAGGGCCTCCCGGGTGAGCCGGGCCTTCGCGATGAACCCGTGCGCCCCGCAGGTGTCGACGAGCGGTCCGAGGTCGTCGCGGTCGCGGCTGGACACCAGGATGACGCGGGGGCCGGCGCCGTCGCGGGCGAGCGCCTCCGCGACGGCGAACCCGGAGGCGTCGGGCAGCTGCACGTCGAGCAGCACGACATCGGGCCGCAGCGTGCGGGCCGCCGCCAGGCCGCTCGCCGCGTCGGCCGCCTCCCCGGCGACCTCCAGGCCTGCTGCCTCTGCCAGCCGCCGGGCGCTGGCGCGGAAGCCCGCGTGATCGTCGACGATGAGGATGCGCGAGGCCATGACGAGCAAGGGTGGCGCTCCGGCGACGGCGCGGCCAATGGTGCTGGTGGGCCTGCGGGGGTGGGGATAACCCCAGTGCCTTCGCCCGTCCCCGTTCCCGGCCTCACGACCGCAGGTAGGCGAGCACCGCCAGCACCCGCCGGTGATCGGCTGGCGTGGGCGGCAGCCGGAGCTTGCCGAAGATGCTGGCCACGTGCTTCTCGACCGCGCCCTCGGTCACGACGAGCCGCCCGGCGATGCCCTGGTTCGAGCGGCCCTCGGCCATGAGCGCCAGAACCTCCCGCTCGCGCGGCGTGAGCACGTCCAGGGGATCGGCGCGAGGCCGGGCCAGCAGGCCGGCGACGACCGCCGGATCGAGCGCCGAGCCTCCGGAGCCCACCCGCCGCACCGCGTCGACGAACTCCCGAACGTCGATGATCCGGTCCTTCAGCAGGTAGCCGACGCCCTCCGCCCCGCCCGCGAGCAGGTCCACCGCGTAGCCCTCCTCGATGTACTGGGAGAGCACGAGCACCCCGCACTCCGGGTGCTCCTCGCGGATGCGCCGCGCCGCCCGCAGCCCCTCGTCCGTGTGCTCCGGGGGCATCCGGATGTCCACCAGGGCGACGTCCGGCCTGCGCAGCGCGACCTGGCGCAGCAGGGTCTCCGCGTCGCTGGCCTGGCCCACCACCTCCATCCCGGCCTCGGTCAGGAGCCGCACGAGACCCTCCCGCAGGAGGACGGAATCCTCTGCGATCACGACGCGCACGGGATGTGCGCTCGCAGCACGGTGCCCTGGCCGGCGGGGCTGGAGATGTCGAGACGCCCGTCCAGCGCGGACACCCGGTCGATCAGCCCCAGCAGCCCGCCTCTCGGCGCCGGCGCCGCGCCGCCCACGCCGTCGTCCCGTACCTCGACCACCACGGTGGCGCCGTCGTGGTGGACGTCCACGGCGGCCCGCGTGGCCCGCGCGTGCTTGACCAGGTTGGTGAGCGCCTCGGCGACGACGAAGTACGCCGCCGCCTCCACGGCGGCGGGCAGCCGCTCGGCCGGCGCGCGGACGAGGTCCACCTGGAGCGGGGCCCGCCGCACCAGCGCCTCCAGCGCAGGGCGCAGCCCGTGGTCGCTGAGGACCGCGGGGTGGATGCCCCGGGCCAGCTCGTGCAGCTCCGCCAGGGCCTCCTGCAGCTCGACCACGGCCTGCTCGAGGGCCGCCCGGCCCTCCGGGGGCAGCGTCTCCGCGGTCAGGCGGAGGTTGACGGCGAGCGCCACCAGCCGCTGCTGGGCGCCGTCGTGCAGATCCCGCTCCAGCCGCCGGCGCGCGACGTCGCCGGCGCCCACGATCCGTGCCCGCGAGTCGCGCAGCTCGGCGATGCGGAGGCGCAGCTCGCCCTGCATCCGGTTGAAGCCGGCGGTCAGGTCGGCCAGCTCCCGCACGCTCCCCGGCGCCGCTGGGATGGGCTCGGTCAGGCGGCCCTCGCTCACGCGCTGCACGCCCTGGTTCAGGAGGCCGATCGGGCCGCCCACGCCGCGCCACAGCCGCCGGCTGCCCACCGCAACCGCGCCCAGCGCCAGCAGGGCTGCGGCGGCGACGATCCCGAGGATCAGGGCGCGCCGGCTGTCGGCCCGGGCGCGCGCGGCGCGCCGCAGCGCCTCCACCCGGTTCAGCAGGTTCGCGTACTGGGCCACGAAGACCGACTGCGCCCGCTGGCGCGCGCGGGCCGCGCCGGCGCCCTCCGCCTGGCCGCGGGTGATGCGCCCGCGCGTGGCGTCCAGCCAGTCGCCCGCGCTTCGGGCCAGCTGCGCGGTGAGCGGCCCCAGCCCCGCCTCGCCGGCCAGCAGCCCCCGCACGCGGTCGAGGTCGGCCGGAACGCGCCGTCCGGCCTGGCGGAAGAGCGCCAGGTCGCGGGGCCGGGCGGTGAGGCGGTA
>JAWVEW010000329.1:0-4205 GCA_033856495.1 Miltoncostaeaceae bacterium
GCCTGGTCGCCATCCGAGGATTTCCATCGCCGCCTCCTGTCGGGGAGGGGCCATCGTGGCGGGCGTCACAAGTATCGCCAAGCGAGCCGGGTCGGACATGGTTCGGGCTGCCACTCACGTCCGCCAAACCAATTCCGCATGTCGAAAGGGTCGTTCAAGAACGACCCCAGCCCACGCGTATATCAGAGACGTTTCTTCGGCGGAGAACGTCGCCGGACTCGCGCAGCCTGCTGAAGCCCAGTCGCTACGCCGGCGCTCCCGGGCATCAGTGTGACCGCGTCGCCGCTGCGCGCCGTCTTCACGATCGTGGGGCCCACGGGGTACGGGAGGCGCCGGCGCCCCGCCGGCGCGAGCCGGCGAGGGGAGCGGTCGACCCGAACGCGCTCGGCGCCGGGATGGGCGGAGCCGAGGCCGGCGAGGTCCGCCCCGGGACGGCCCGCCAGCCGAGTCCGGCTCTGGAAGCCCCAGGTCGAGCGCGCGTCGGCCCTGTAGAGCCCGCGCAACCGGCTGCCCGCGGCCGGGGCGCCCTCCCCGGCAGCCGCGACCACCGCGCACGCCAGCGCAAGCGCGGCCCCTGCGTGGGGACCGCGTTACGGTCGGGTGTAACGGTCCGGCGTCTCCGTCGGACCTGATCACCATGTCTGGGCCGGGCCAGGGCGCGCGGACTGCCGGCGGAGGCGCGGAGCGGTGGGCGGCGCGCTGAGCGCCCCGACGCGCCCGGCTGCGCGTCGGCGACGAGGATGCCTTCCGCGCCCTCGTGGAGCGCTATCAGGCGACGATGTGCGGATGGCGCTGGGCTTCGTGCCGAGCCGCGCCGTCGCCGAGGAGGTGGCCCAGGAGGCCTGGCTCGGTGTCCTGCGCGGGCTCGACGGATTCGAGGGGCGAGCCAGGGCGCGCCCGCCTCGGAGGTCTGCTCCCTCCTCGGGATCGGTGAGGTGAACCTGCGGGTGCTGCTGCACCCGGCGCGCTCGCGCGTTCGCGGAGAGCTCGAGCGCCACCTCGAGGCGGTTGACGGAGGGTGAACGGCGCCGATCTGACCTGCCGTGAGCTGGTGGAGCTCGTCACCGACTATCTGGAGGGACGCCTGGAGGCCGTCCACCGGGAGAGCTTCGAGCGCCATCTCGAGGGCTGCCGCGGCTGCGTCGCCTACCTCGAGCAGATGCGCCAGCTGATCGCGGCGCTCGGCCGCCTTCGCGAGGAGGACCTGGCTCCCGCCGCCAGGGCGGAGCTGATCCGCCTCTTCCTCGGCTGGCGGCCCCCGCTGGGCGCCGGCACCTGAGCTTGGGCCCGGCCGCGACCCTCAGCGGCGGGCGGCGGGCCGGATCCTGAGCAGGCCCCGCAGGACGACGGCCTTCCCCCTCGCCCGGACGGTGAGCACCACCTGGTAGCGGCCGGTCCGGGCGGGGGCGCGGAGGACGATCGCGTTGGCCCCGCGCCTCGACGCGCGGCTCAGCAGGAGCAGCCGCTTCGGGCCCTGCTTCAACGCCAGCGTGGCGCGCCCGGCCAGGCTCGACGTGAAGCGAACCACCACCCTCCCCCGCACCGGGGCCGCGAGCGGCGGACCCGTGAGCCGGGCCGTGAGGCGGGGGACCGGCGGCGTGAGGGGCCCGGTGGTCGTGGGCGTCGTGGGGGTGGTGGGGATCGTGGGCGTGGTCGGCGTGGTCGGGATCGTGGGGGTGGTCGGGGTGGTCGGCGGCGCCTGGGGCGCCGGCGTCACACAGGGCACGTATCCGGCGTCGTGGGCAATGCCGTCGGTCGACTGGAAGAGGAAGGTCGCCCCGTCCGGCCCCAGCGCCAGCAGGAGGGCGCCGAACGCCTTCACCGCGACGAGCGCCCGCGCGTCGGTGCCCACGACGTTCTGGAGCGCGTGGCCGCCGGTCCCGACCACGAACTGGGTCATCCCGGTGGAGGACGGATTGCCGTCGGCGTCGAGCGGCGCCCAGCGCTGATAGGTGTGGTCGTGGCCGGTGAGCACGATGTCCACGCCCCGCAGCGCCAGCAGCCGCCAGATGTCGACCAGCTCCGGGGTCGCGCCCTGGGCGCCGACGTCGAGATAGGGATGGTGGAAGAACGCCATCGTGCACCGGCCCGGGTGCTGGTCCAGATCCTGGATCAGCCACTCGTACTGCGGGGTCCCGGGCGCGAGCTGCCCGAACTGCTTGTTCGAGTCGAGGCCGATGAAGTGCCAGCCGCCCGAATCGAAGCTGTACCAGTGGGGGACGTTGTCCCAGTAGTCGAAGTAGCCGGGCGCGATCCCGTTCTCGTACTCGTGGTTGCCGATCGCCGGGTTGGTGATCGCCCGGAAGCGCCCGTAGAGGCCCAGATCGGCGGGCGGCCCGTACCAGTTGTCGAACTCCGCCGCGGTGCCCTTCTCGTAGACGTCGCCGAGGTAGAGGAACATGTTCGGGTTCCAGCTGGCGATCAGGTCGACGACCGCGGTCTCCGCCGGCTCGCCGCCGGCCCCGTCCCCCGCGGCGGCCACGAGCAGCGGCGCCCCGGGAGCCGGCGGCGTGCCCGCGGTCGGCGTGAACTGGCGCGTGTTGACCGGCGGCTCGGTCTGGTTGTTCGCGAACGTGACGGTCTGCTCGGCGCGGGCGGACACCAGGTTGTCCTGGGTGAGCGCCTCGACCCCAAGCGTGTGCGGCCCGTCGGCGAAGCGCTTGGTGTTGAGCGTGAAGCCGTAGCTTCCGGCCGTCGGCAGGTAGTCCGTGAGCAGGTAGGCGCCGTCGATGTAGAAGATGACCCGCCGGATCCCCGGACTGCTGCCGACGGTGATCGTGACCGTCGCGCTCACGGGCACAGAGGCCTTCGCCGGGGAGCCGACGGGTGCCAGGCAGACCCTGATCGTGTAGGTGGCCCCGACCCTGTCCTGGCACGGCGTGGCGGCCTCGGCGCGGCCCACCATCAGCATGCCGGCCAGGGCCGCCGCCAGCAGGCCCAGCGCGCCGGCGCAGGCGAGGAGCACGATGCGAAGCCGGCCGTGGCCGGATGGCCGGGCCCGCCCGCTCTCGGCTCTGCGCTCGTCGTCCATGGTCCTCATCGTCGTGGCGGCGCAGGCGCCCGCCCTGGTGGGCGGGCCAGCGCATCACCATCATCGGCGGCGCGCCCCCGAGATGGGAGCGAGCCGGGCGCGATCAGTGCTCCGACGTGACGGGGGCGCTGCCGCCGGCCCGCCGCCGGACGTGTCGCCGCCAGAGCAGCCAGCCGGCCCCCCCGACGATCGCGAGGACGATCGCGTAGTCGAAGTAGTGCAGGTAGTGCTGCAGGTCCTCCCAGTTCGCACCGACCGCCCGCCCGCCCAGGGCCAGCGCAGTGACCCACGGCACGCAGCCGATCGCGGTGAGGATCGAGAAGCGCAGCGCCGACATCTTGGCCATTCCGGCCGGGAGCGAGATGAAGGTGCGGATGATCGGCAGACATCGGGCGATCAGCACCGCCTTGTCGCCGTGGCGCTTGAACCAGCCATCCGCCATATCGAGCCGGCGGGGGGTGATGTGGAGCCAGCGCAGGCGCGGATTCAGCAGCCAGTCGCGGCCGAGCCGGCGCCCGACGTAGTAGGCGATCCCCGAGCCGATCAGGTTCCCGGCGACGCCGGCGGCGATGATCAGCACGATGTTGGCCTCTCCGCGAGCGGCGAGGAAGCCGCCATAGAGCATCAGGGCCTCGCTCGGAACCGGGATGCAGGCGCTCTCCAGGATCATGAGCAGGAACACCGCCAGCACCCCGTAGGCGCCGACGCCGTCCGTGACCAGCGAGACGAGCGGAGCGGTCAGATCAGGCACGAGGGGGATCCTGCCAGGCGCGGAGCGGGGAGTCGCCCGCCGATGGTACAGACGGCCCTCCCCCGAACGGCCCCTCTGCGGATGCGGATGGGTGGGAGCGGGCGCCCCGACTACAGTCCGCATTGCGATGGCGCCCCTCATCCCGATCCAGGACCCCAGCCGCGGGCCGGGGCAGGAGCGCGCCGACGCGGCGCGCAACCGCGCCCGGGCGCTGGAGGCGGCCGCCCGCCTGTTCGACGAGCAGGGCGTCGAGAACGTCTCCATGGACGCCATCGCGGAGGCCGCCTGCATGGGCAAGGGCACGCTCTACCGGCGCTTCGGCGACCGGGCGGGGCTGGCCCTCGCGCTGCTCGACGAGCGGGAGCGCCGTCTCCAGGAGTCGATCCTGCGGGGGCCGCCGCCGCTCGGGCCGGGCGCGCCGCC
>JAWVEW010000330.1:0-8074 GCA_033856495.1 Miltoncostaeaceae bacterium
CGGCGAGCACCTCGATCGGCAGGGCGAGCCAGCCCTCGGCGGCGTCGCCGAGGAGCGCCGCCTCGTGCTCGAGACGCGCGCCGGCCGACGCACTTGCGCCGGGACCGCTGATTCGCCTGACGACGACCAGCCGATCCATTGCGAGATCGCGCGCCAGCGCGGTCTCGACACCGGGCGCCGAGGCGAGCGTTCGCACCAGGTCGAAGCGGTCGTCGACCGGCGACGTCCTCCAGGACGTGCTGCCGTTCGCCGTCGCCTCCCGGACGGGCGGCATCAGCTCCCCTCGGGATCGCGCCCGGGCGTCGTCCCCGCCAGCACCGCCAGGTCCGCCGGCTCGCGATGCCCGTCGCGGCTCAGCCAGTCGGCCCCCTCCTCCTCCCAGAGGCGCTCGAGCACCGCCACCGCCTCGGGCGCGAACTGCCGCCCGGCCTGGCGCCGGCACTCCTCGAGCGCCCGCTCCGGCTCGAGCGGCGGCTGCCAGGGCCGGTCGCTGGTCATCGCGTCCCAGGCCTCCGCGAGCGCCAGCAGACGCGCGCCGTGGGGGATGGCGCCGCCGCTCAGACCGTCCGGGTAGCCGCGGCCGTCGGGGCGCTCGTGGTGGTGGCGGACCCAGGCCGCCTGCTCGGAGGTCACGATGCCGGCGAGGATCTGCGCGCCGAGCGCGGGGTGGGCCTCGATCTGCTTCCGCTCGGCGGCGCTGAGCGGGCCGGGCTTCTGGAGCCACTCGTCGGCCACGGCGATCATTCCGACGTCGTGCACGAGCCCCGCCTCGCCGAGCAGCGACGCCTGCTCGTCCGGCCAACCGGCCGCACGCGCCAGACGCTCGACGATCCGGGCCACCCGCCCAGAGTGCCCGCGCCCGAGCGGGTCCCGGGCGTCGGCCTCCTCGGCGAGCGCGCGGAGCGCCTGCTCGCGCTCGCGCTCGCGCTCGCGCCTGTCCTCGCCGACCGTCTCGCCGCCCTGGGGGGAATAGCGGCGCGCGGTGTCCCGGCCGGCCTCCTTGGCCCAGTAGAGCGCCATGTCGGCCAGCCGGAAGAGCGCGCCGGCGTCCTCGGCGCGCCCACCGAGCTCGCAGACGCCGGCCGAGACGGTCAGTCGGCCGACGACCTCGAACGGCTGCTCGGAGAGCGCCCGTCGGGCGCGCTCGGCTGCCGCCAGGGCGCCCTCGGCGTTCGTCTCGGGCAGGATCCAGGCGAACTCCTCGCCCCCCACCCGGGCCACCATCTCGCCGGAGCGGATGAGCCCGGCCAGGCGGCGGGCGGCCTCGGCCAGAACCTGGTTCCCGACGTCGTGGCCGTGGAGGTCGTTGACGCGCTTGAAGTGGTCGAGATCGAAGACGATCAGGCTGAGAGCGCTCTCGTGGCGGCGCGCCCGCCCCACCTCCTTGTCCAGGCGCTCCTGGAAGGCGCGCTGGTTGGGCAGCCCGGTCAGGTGGTCCACGGCCGCCAGGGTCGCCAGCTCGGCGCGGGTCTCCGCGTTGGCGACGGCCTGTGAGACCAGGGAGGCGAACTGGGCGAGCCGCAGCTCGCAGTCCGGCTCCAGGCCGTCGGGGCGCGCGGACCCCACCGCAAGCGCTCCCCAGAGCCGCCGGCCGAGCCGCACCGGCACCGCCACGGCCTGGCGGCAGCCGCTGCCGGCCATGAGGCGCGCCGCAAGGGCGCGCACGTGCTCCTCCTCGTCCGACTGGGCCGTCGGCACACGATCGCGGGCGGCGGCGGAGCTCGCGGGAGGCTGCGTCTCGAGGCCGATCAGCGCGCCCGGGCGCGGCGGCCGCGGGCTCGTACCAACCCAGGAGCCGACCACCCGTCCCCACTGCGCGCCCTCGTCGAAGCGCACCACCGCGCTCAGGTCGGCGCCCAGCACGCGGGCGGCCTCCTCGGCGGCAAGCGCGAAGATCGTCCGCGGGGCCGCCTCGCTGGCGACGGCGGTTGCCGTGCGCCGGAGCGCTGCCTGCTCGCCGGCCAGGCGCCGCGTCTCTGCCTCGCTGCGCTGCAGCGCGCGCTCGGCGCGCTTTCGCGTCACCGCCTCGGTCAGCTCCCGGAGGCTGAAGGGCTTCTTGATGTAGTCCTCGGCGCCGACGTCGAAGCCGCGGGCGACGTCGGCGTCGCTGACGCGCGCGGTGAGCAGGATGACCGCCACCTGATCCGCCTTGTCGCTCTCCCGCAGCCGGCGGGTGACCTGGAGGCCGTCCAGGCCCGGCATGCTGACGTCGAGGATCGCGATCTCCGGCGCCTCGGTCAGCGCCAGCCGCAGCGCCTGCTCGCCGTCCGTCGCGCGCAGGACCTCGTAGCCCAGCTGCTCGAGGCGGCCCGCCACGAGCTCCAGGATGTCGGCCTCGTCGTCGGCGACGAGGATCCGCGGCCGCTGGCCCGAGCGCGCCGGCTCCAGGCGAGCGCTCACTTGCATCCCCAGTCGTCCGCCTGATCGTCGGATTGGGAGTCCAGGCCGCTCCAGCGGCGCGCGGTGATGGACGGCGCGCCGCCGCCCCGCTCGCTCAGCGGGACCCGCCTCCGCCAGGGCGTGGCCTCGGCATGGCCGCGGGAGAGGAGGTAGTTCCAGACGCCGGCCCGCACGGCCTCGGAGAGGGTGACGCCGTGGCGGCGCGCGAGCTGCTCCAGGATCCGGTGCTCGGGCTCCGAGATACGCGCCTGGAGGATGGCGTTCAGCGGGGCGCGCCGCTGCGCGGCGTGCGGCTGGGGGTCGACCGCCGCCGGGTGACTGTGACCATTCATCGTGGAGCGTCCCTTCTCCATGCTGCTTGGGCGACGGACCCGATCGGGACCGTGGCAGCGACCACGGTCTACGGCGTCGGCCGCGAGGCGACTGCCATTGCCTCGACGACGACATTACG
This sequence comes from Miltoncostaeaceae bacterium, assembly GCA_033856495.1. GTDB lineage: Bacteria > Actinomycetota > Thermoleophilia > Miltoncostaeales > Miltoncostaeaceae > JAWVEW01. The sequence continues at coordinate 2,852 of JAWVEW010000330.1, forward strand.
GAAGGGGCCGGGGTGCCGCATCCGTGGCTCCCGCTGCACCCCACTCCGGGAAAACCCGAGGTGCGACGCCGCCAGACGCCGGCCCCGGCACTTGCTCAGTGACACGACCCGGATCCCGAGTCGGTGAACGCGGCGCCCTGCTCGGGCACGAACTGCCAGGAGTACCCGGCGGAGCGGAGCGTCAGCTGGAGGGCTCCGTACGTCGTCGCGTTGCGCACCTCGCTGTTCGGCGCGACGACGGCGACGCTCGTGTGGTTGGCCCCGCCGGTGCCGACCACGAACTCGCGGATGCCCCGGGCCGGGTCGGCGACGCCGGCGGGGGACTGGGGGGCGAACCGCTCGTAGAGATGGTCGTGGCCGTTCAGCACCACGTCCACGCCGGCGGCGGACAGCTGGTCCCAGAACGTCCTGGGGGTGGCGCTCGCGCGCCCGCCGGAGCTGAAGAGCGGGATGTGCCAGTAGGCGAGCGTGCAGAGGCTCTTGTGCGTCGCGAGATCGTCGGCCAGCCATTTGCCCTGAGGGCTGTTGGTGCTGCAGCCGCCCGCGGGCGTGCACTGCGAGTTCAGGGCGATGAGGTGCCAGGAGCCGATGTCGTAGCTGTAGTAGCCCCCGGCCGGGTTGCCCGGCGGGGATCCCGCCGCCGCGCCGAAGTAGCCGAAATAGCCGCTGGCGCCGGCGTTCGTCGCGTCGCAGCCGGTGGCGGGGCTGGTGCCCGGCACGGTCAGGTACTCGTGGTTGCCGAGGACCGGGCGGGTGATCGCGCCCAGCCGGCCCCAGGTGGGGGCATAGGACGCCTGGTAGGACTGGAGGCTGCCGCAGTAGTAGGCGTTGTCGCCCAGGGGCAGGACGGCCGCCAGTCCGCGCCCGACGAGAAGGTCGGAGACGGCCGCCTGACGGCAGAAGACCGCCGTGCCGGCGCCGCCGTTGTACCTGGCGTCCGCCGGGTCGCAGGCGATGTCGCCGGCGGCCGCGATCACGGGGTCGGAGTCGGCCGAACCGGCCCTGGCGAACGCGATGCCGGACGCCGCGGAGCGGTTTCCGGCCGCGTCGACGGCGTCGACCCGGTAGGAGTGCCAAGTCCGCGGCGCCAGGCCCTCGTCCTTGAAGCTGGTGGCGCCGCCGGCCGACGGAACGGCCTGGCCGTCGCGGTACACCGTGTACCCGGCGACGCCCACGTCGTCGCTGGCGGCCTGCCAGGCGAGGTCGATCGCTCCGGAGCCGCCCGTCGCGGCGGTGAGGCCGGTGGGCACGCTCGGCGCCGTCACGTCGGGGGCCGAGAGGGAGCTGACGACCAGCTGCGGCGCGTCGACGCCGGTCTCCCGGCTGGCCAGGCTCATCGCCGTGCCGCTGGTGGTGGTCAGCGCCATGCTGACGGTCGGGCCGGCGGCCACGAGCGAGGTGACGTCAACCTGGCTCCAGGCGCCCGCGACGAGCGGGCCGGAGGAGCCGACGGGGACCGGGGCGATCACGGGAGCGCTGCCGTAGGTGATCGAGCTCTCGGCCCACCCGCTGCCGAGCGCGGCGGACACCGCGTATCCGACCGCATGACTGGAGTTGGCCCGGATCCGCAGCACCGCCGACGTCACCGTGCCCTGGACGCCCTGGAGCGGAAAGCGAAGGTACGCCACCGTGGCGGGAGTCGCGTCGGGCCTGAGCGTCGTGCCGACGCCGTAATTGGCCGTCGGGAGGTCGGCGCGCACGTAGGCGTCGGCCTCCGCCGTGAGCGTGGTCGTGGTGCTGATGGTCGCGGAGTCGGCGACGCCGCTCAGCCCCAGGGAGGCTCCCAGCAGGGCGGCCGTCAGGGCGGCCGCCGCGAGTGAGGCCCGGCCCGTGCGCCAGGACGGCTTCCAGACGTGCAGGGTGCGGCCGATCCTCATCCAAACTCCCCTTGACTGGGCGTTTCGTCGTCGTCGGCTCGGCGCGAGGATCGAGCGGGCCTCTCCTCGCGCCGCATCCCCCGGGACCGGCCCCCGCCCTACGGCTGACCGTCGCCCTCGACCGGGGTCAGAGCCCTCCGCCCAAGACTGGGCTCAGAGCCCTCCGCCCCAGGCGGCGCACGAGTTGGCGCTCATCTGCACCGTGTACATCGCGTCCGTCACGGCACCCAGCCAGCTCGAGCCGGGACTTCCCTTGAGCGTCTTGCGAGCGCCCGTCCTCGCCATTCGCACCATCGCGAGGGCGCCGCTCGCCGTGCTCACGACGCATGGCGTGCCGGCCGTCCTGAGCGCGCGGACCAGCGGCGGGACCAGATCCACGGCGACGTGTTCGATCTCCACGGCCGCGAGGCGCAGGCAGGCGCTGTCGCCCCCGCAGTACGCGGCGGGCGCGACCTGGTTCCAGAGTTGGTTCATGGCGGCGTAGGTGGCGATCACCGCGGCGGCGTCCCCAGCGGGCGTCGCAGCGGCGGAGGTGGCGCCGGCGCCGCAGGCGGCCACGATGGCCACGAGGGCGCCGATCGCCGCGCCTCGCCGGCGCCGACGTGCAGGTGTACTCAGCCCGTCACCAGGCCGGACGCCGGCGGATCGGGCCCCTCTCACGCTGTCACGGACGATCATTCCTGGCCTCCGCGGGGGCCGGGCGGGCGCTTCGTGGCTCGAGCCGGCGTGTTTGCATGGCGGGAGTACGCCTGCCGAGCGGCCGTGCACAGCATCCCCCGACGGAGTGATGCCGGTCCGACGGCTCAGATCGCCGGTCCGCCCGAGTCGAGCCCGTCCCCCAGGTCACGGCGGGAGTGGAGGCCCAGCTTGCGCAGGATCGCCTGGGCGTGGGTGCGGGCGGTGTGCCAGGAGATGCCGAGGGCGAGGGCGATCTCCTTGTAGGTGAGCCCGCTCCGCATCAGCCGGGCCACCGCGCGCTCCTGCTCGGTCAGACGCCCGCGAGTCGCACCCCGGGCTGCATGCGCCGGATGGGGCCGGGTCCGGCGGGCCGCGCTCGCCGCGCGGACCGCCTCCACCACCGCCCGCTCCGACCACCATGCGAGGAGGAGTCCGGCCGCCGTCCATCGCAACGCGTCCCTCGCCGCCTCGCCCTCGTCGCTCACCGCGAGCAGGAGCGGCAGGTCGGGCCGGCGGCGGGCCAGCGTCCCGGCGAGGTCGCCGCCCCAGGCGTCCGGGAGGCGAAGCCCGACCACGGCCACCGCCACGCCCGGCTGCCGGATCAGCCCCAACGCGCGGCCGGGCGGGAACGCGACGACCGGCTCGAGGCCGGCCCCGCCCACGAACGCCGCCAGGCCGGCCGCATACGCCGGCGAGCCGACGGCGATGACCACGCGGCGATCGTTCCGCGAACCGTTCATGCCGGCCGGGATACGCCCGGTCGGATGCCGCAGGCATCCCTCTCCCGGGTGACGCCGGTACGACGGAGGCCTCGGAGTTGGCGAGCCACGATGGCATGCCGCGCTGGAATGCCAATGGCAGCCTGGCCCGTGCGGGCTGCCCGAGATCTCGCTCCAGTAGCCCAATGGTCAATTGACCGTCGCCTGAGCGGTCAAATGGCCATTGGCCGTCATGTCATGCCAGCGACGAGCGGACCGCCTGGCGCCGGCGTAGGTCGGCGATCACCCGTCCGAGGGATATCCCGAGCGAGCGCTCCGGCCGCACCATCGGCTCAATGGAGGATGTCCGGTCGAGACAGTCGGTCCGGGTCGAGGAGCGGGAGACCGTCGAGGACCGGCGGCTGCACCCCCGGGTCCCGGCCAATCTGCCCGTGCTCATCATGGGCGCCGGGCGCATCGTGGTCGGGCGCACGGAGGACGCCAGCGAGGGCGGGCTCGCGGTGGCGGTGACCATGCCGCTGCCGGAGCTCCCGAGCGACGTCATGGTCGCGCTCCGACTGCCGACCCAGGGCTGGAGCGAGCTGGAGGGGGAGATCGTGCGGCGGGAGCCGGCGGGGGGCGTCACGTCCTTGCTGGGCATCCGGCTCCGGGGGGCGGACCCGGCGACTGGTCCGCGCGAGCGGCGTCGGCGCGTCGCAGGCGCCGAGCGGCTGGCTCGCCGCCGGCCGGCGCCGAAGGCGGGCGAGAGCGACGCCTTCGAGGCCGAGCTGCGGGCGCTCGCGACCCTCGTCTACGAGCAGGCGCTCAACGAGCCCCGCGCGAAGCCGCTGCGGTCGCTCGTGGTCTGGGCCAACCAGCTGCGCAAGGAGCTCGGCGTCGAGCCGAGCGATCCGGCCAGTTACCGGGACTTCCTGCAGGCCCTGGCGGAGCTGCACCGCTGCCCCGGCCGGCATGGCGCACGCATCAGGCCCGATGCGGCCTAACGACTTCCCATAGAAAAACCCGACGCGGACGGATCGCTGTCGGGGACGCCGACTGCGCCGACGGGCCGGTCGGGATGTCCGCGGTGGCGCGAGCGCAGGGGTATGGCCAGCGAGATCAAGCCCCGACCGATGACGCATCAAACAAGCTTGATGTATTGTCGGCGGGGTGATCGCCACGCCCTCACCGCCGCGGTTTCTGCGTCTGGCGGGCCATCCGCTGCGCTGGCGGCTGCTCGGCGAGCTGGCCCACAGCGATCGGCGTGTCGGCGAGCTGTGCGAGCTGGCGGGCCAGCGGCAGAGCCTGGTCTCCTACCACCTGCGCCAGCTGCGCGACGGCGGCCTGGTCTCGGCCCGGCGCAGCCTCGCCGATGGCCGCGACACCTACTACGTGCTCGAGCTGGCGCGCTGCGGTGAGCTGCTCGCGAGCGCGGGCGCCGCGCTGCACCCGGGGCTGGCGTCGACCGTGGGCTCACACGCCGGCCGCGACCGCGGCTTGGCGCGGGCGCGAGTGCTGTTTCTGTGCACGGGCAACAGCGCGCGCTCGCAGATGGCCGAGGCGCTCACCGAGCAGCTGTCCGCCGGCGCGGTGCGTGCGGCCAGCGCCGGCAGCCATCCCAAGCCGCTGCACCCCAACGTGGTGCGGGTGATGCGCGAGCGTGGGATCGATCTCGCAGGCCGCCGTTCCAAGCACCTGAGCGAGTTCACGAGCCAGAGGTTCGACTACGTGATCAGCCTCTGCGACCGCGTGCGGGAGGTCTGTCCCGAGTTCACCGGGGCGCCCGAGGCGATCCACTGGAGCCTCCGCGACCCGGCATGCGCGCCGGGCACCGACGGGCAGACGCTGCCCGCCTTCGATCGCTCCGCGGCCGTGCTTGCGACGCGGATCTGCTTTCTGCTCGAGGCGATCAAACAGACCACCGGCACTCAGGAGGTCATCGAGCATGCCTGACGAGTTCGTCAACGTCC
>JAWVEW010000331.1:0-8939 GCA_033856495.1 Miltoncostaeaceae bacterium
ATCGCGAGCCCGGTCGCCCCGGCGGTCATCAGGATCGGCGAGAGGCGCTCCCTGGCTCCGCGCAGCACGAGGCCGAGGCCGAAGGGCTCGCCCTCCTCGCGCTCCAGGTGCTGATAGTGGTTGATGAGCAGGATGCCGTTGCGGGCGGCGATGCCGAACACCGTGAAGAAGCCGACGATCGAGCCCAGGGAGAGGTTCCCGCCGCTGATCAACGCCGCCAGGATCCCGCCCATCAGCGCCAGCGGCAGCGTCAGCGTGAAGAGGGTCGCGAGCCGCCAGCTGCCGAAGGCAGCCTGCAGGAGGAGGAAGATCACGACCAGCGCCGCGATCGCCAGGTAGCGCAGACGGCTCCCGGCGGCCTGTCGCTCGGCGCTCTCCCCGAGCAGCTCGGCACGGTAGCCCAGCGGGAGCTCGACCTCCCCGAGGCGCCGCTCCACGTCGCGCACGACCGAGCCGAGGTCGCGGTCGCGGACGTTCCCGGAGACGTCGAGGCGCCGCGAGACGGCCTCGCGCTTGATGACGTTCGGGGTCGGCGCGATCCGCACGTCCGCCACGTCCCCGAGGCGCACCTGACCGCCGTCGGGGGTGTCGATCGGCATGTCGGCGATGCTGGTCGGGCTGTTGCGCGTCGCCGGCGTGCTCCAGACCGTGACGTCGAGCACCTGCGCCGGCTTCCAGATGTCGTTGACCTCGAGGCCCGCGACCAGGATGGACGCGGCGCGCCGCACGTCGCCCGGCTTGAGCCCGTGCTCGCGGGCCACCGGGAGGTTCACCTCGACCTCGATGTGGGGGATGTCCTCGATCAGCTCCGTGTGGAGGTCGACGAGGCCGTCGACGTCCGCGAGCCGCCCCCTCACGTTCTCCGCCTCGCGGCGCAGGACGTCCAGGTCGTCTCCGTAGATCCGGACCACGACCGCGTCGCTGCCGCCCGTCAGCACCTCCCGGACCCGTTCCCTCAGGTAGGTCAGCACGTCGCGGAAGAGCCCCGGGTACTCGTCGACGACCCCCTGGATGCGGTCCACCGTCTGGTCGTAGTCCGCGGCCGGATCGACGCTGATCCAGTTCTCGCCGAAGTCCACGCCGACCACCTCGTCGGCGAAGGCGGCCTGGCCGATGTGGGCCCCGAAGTTGCGCACGCCCGGCACCTTGCGCAGCTCCCTGCTGCCCTCGGTCGTGATGCGGACCATCTCGGCGTGCGACGTGCCCGGCTTGGTGAGCCAGTGCATCAGGAAGTCCCGCTCCTTGAAGTTCGGGAGCAGCGACTGCCCGAGCTGGGGCAGCGCCAGGAGCGCGAGCAGCGTGACGGCGCCGACCCCGATCAGCGCGGGCCGCGGCCGGCGGAGGCTCGTCTCCAGGAGCCCGCCGTAGCCCCGCTTGAGCCTGCGCACCACCGGTGCGTCGGGGCGGTCCAGGCGCGCCGTTCGCAGCAGGATGAGGCTGAGGGCCGGGGTGACGGTCAGCGCCACGACCATCGAGGCCAGCACCGCCAGCGCGTAGGAGAACGCGAGCGGCCGGAAGAAGGCGCCGGAGAGGCCCTCCAGGAAGAAGACCGGCACGATCGCGACGACGTTGATCAGCGTCGCGTAGACGATCGCCCGACGCACCTCGAGCGACGACTCGAGGACGATCGAGAAGGTCGACCGGTCGCTTCCCTCGCTCCGGTGCTGGCGCAGGCGCCGCCAGATGTTCTCGACGTCGATGATCGCGTCGTCCACGACCACCCCCAGCGCGATCACCAGCCCCGCCAGCACCATCACGTTGATGGTCTCGCCGCGCGCGTGGAGCACGAGGGCCGCGGCGGTCAGGGAGAGCGGGATCGACACCAGGCTGATCGCCGCGGTTCGCCACTCGAAGAGGAAGGCGACGAGGATCAGGACCACGAGGATGCAGCCGATGATCAGCGCGATCGTGAGGTTGTGGACCGCCATCTCGATGAAGGTGGCCGGCCGGAAGATCTCGTCGTCGATCACGATGCCCGCGAGGCCCGGCTCCAGCTGCTCGAGGGCGTGCTCGACGCCGTGGGTCACGTCCAGCGTGTTGGCGCCGGGGAACTTCTCGACGATGAGCAGCAGCCCGGGCCCGTCGTTGACGACGGCGTCGCCGGTCAGCGGCGGGTGGCCCACCACGACGTCGGCCACGTCGGAGATGCGCAGGCGCTCGCCATCGCGGCTCGTGAAGCTCACGCCCGCGAGGTCGCTCGGATCCAGGACCGGCAGGACGTGCGAGACGCCGATCCGCTGGTTGGGGGTGTCGATCCATCCGCCGGTGCCGACGAAGGCCCCAGGGGAGTGCTGCAGCAGCACGGCGTCGAGGGCGTCGGCGGTCACCTGCGTGGCCTGTTCCACGGTGACGCCGTGCGCCCGGAGCCGCGCGGGATCGAGCTGGACCTGCTGCTGCAGCTTGCGCTGGCCCCAGATGGCGACGTTGGCCACCCCCGGCACGCGCAGGAGACGCTGGCGGATCGTGTGGCGGGCGATCTCGGAGAGCTCGATCAGCGAGTGCTCCGACGAGGCCAGGCCGATCTTCATCACCCGGCTGGTGGAGGACAGGGGCGGCATCAACAGCGGCGGGGCCGCCCAGCTCGGGAGCGTCGGAACGACCGTCGCCAGGCGCTCCTGGACCACCGCACGGGCCCTGGTGAGGTTGGTGCCGCGGTTGAAGATGAGGGTGACCGAGGAGAGCTGGGGCACCGAGCTGGAGCGGATCACGTCGAGGCCCGGAACGCCGTTGAGCTGCTCCTCCAGCGGGACGGTGACGTACTCCTCGACCTCGGACGCGGAGAGCCCGAGGGTGGGGGTCTGGATCTCCACGCGCGGGGGGGAGAACTCCGGGAAGACGTCCACCGGCGTGTTCCGCAGCTCCGACACGCCGAACGCCACCATCGCCGCCGCGGCGAAGACGACGAGGAGCCTGAACCGCAGGCTCGTCGCGACGATCCAGCGCATCATGGCGTGTGACCCGCCCCCGCGATCAGTGGTCGACGCCGAACTCGGCGCCGAAGAGCTCGGCTGCCCCCACGTTCACGACCTCGGTGCCCACCGGCGGTCCGGCCCTGAGGACCGCGACGTCGCCGGTGATGGACTCGATCGTGATCGGCGCCCGGACGTAGACCAGGGGCTCCGGATTCGTGTAGGCGAAGGCCGTCCCGCTCACGTCGTAGAGCACGGACGCGTACGGGATGAGGGTCCGGGGCAGCCGGCCGGCGCTCGCGGCCGCGCGAACCGGGACGGTCTGGACGTCGAGGCGCTCGACCGCCCGCGAGGACAGCCGCACGCGGCTGAACTCGCTGCCCTCGACGGGCTCGACGGTCGCGGCCCCATGCCCCGTGGCGTGGCTCGTCGACGCCTCCGGGCCCCGGCTGAGGATCACGCCCACCGCGATCGCCAGGGCGACCACGAAGACGACCCCGAGCGCCCAGCGGGTCCGTTGATCGAGCTGCTGCATGAGGTTCTCCCTCGGATTCGGTTCGGTGGATCGCCTCAGCCCGTGACGGGCTGGCCCTCCGAGGGCGTGCGCGGCGCGGCGGGCGGGGCGAAACGGAGGTAGAGGGCGGGCAGGAGGAAGAGGGTGGACAGCGTCGAGGTCACGAGGCCGCCGAGCACCACGATCGCCATCGGACGGATGATCTCGTGGCCCGGGACGTAGCCGCGGAAGATCACGGGGAGCGTTGCGAGCGCGATCGCCGCCGCCGTCATGACGACCGCCGGCAGCCGCTCCCCGGCGCCGCGCAGCACCAGCGGGCCGAATTCCGCCGGGTCCCCCTCGCGCTCGAGCGCCTGGAGGCGGCCGATCAGCGAGGCGCCGTTGCGGACCGCGAGGCCGAGTACGACCAGGAGGCCGGCCAGCGATCCGATCGAGATCGTGCCGCCGGATATCTGCGCCGCGACCAGGCCGCCCACGAGCGCGACCGGCAGCGTCAGGAGGAAGAGCCCTGCGAGCCGCCAGCTTCCGAAGGCCGCCTGCAGGAGCAGGAGGATCGCGACCGCGACGGCGATCGCCACGGCGAGCAGGCGCTTCGAGCCGATCTCCTGGGCAGTGGACTGGCCGAAGATCTCGAAGTGGTGCTCGAGCGGGAAGGCGACGGAGTTCTCGAGACGCTCCTCGACGTCGTGGCGCACGGAGGCGGGATCGCGGCCGCGGACGCTCGCGGACACGTCCACGTAGCGCGAGGCGGCCTCGTGGCGGATGACGCTCGGGTTCGCCACGATCCGCACCCGCGCGACGTCGCCCAGCCGCACGTGGCCGCCGGTCGGCGTGTCGATCAGCATCTGGCGGACACCCTCGGGGTCGTGCCGGGTGCGCGGCCCGCCGATGACGAGGACGTCGAACACCTTCTGGCCCTCGAAGAGGCTGCCGACGGTGATCCCCCCGATCAGCGTGGCCGCCGACCGGCGTACGTCGCCCGGCTTGATGCCGTACCGCCTGGCCAGTGCGAGGTTCGTCTGGATCTCGAGCGTCGGCTCCTGGACCTGGGCGGTGACGACCGGGTTCTCGACGCCCGCGACGCCCATGATCTCGACGGCGACCTCCTGGGCCTTCCGGTTGAGCTCGGCGAGGTCCTTGCCGTAGAGGCGGACGACCAGCGGCCTGTTGCCGCCCGTCAGCACCTCCACCCCGTCGTCATCCTGCGCCACGTCGACCACGCCGTCCTGAAGGCCGCCGATCGCCCGCAGCCGCTCGCGCGAGTAGGTGAGCACGTCCTCCCGCAGACCGGGGTATCCCGCGAGCGTCTCCCGGATGGTCCTGAGCGTGGCGTCGTAGTCCACGCCCGACTCGAGGCTCACCCAGAGGCTGCCCGAGTTGACGCTGACGATCCGGTCCGACATCACGGCCCGGCCGACGTGGGCGCCGACGTTGCGCACGCCGGGGATGGTGCGGAGCTCACGGCCGGCCTGGGTCGTGATCCGGGTCATCTCGGGGCGGGAGGTGCCCGCCGCCGCCTCCAGGTGCACCAGCACGTCGCGCTCCCTGAAGGTCGGGAGCAGCGTGAGGCCCAGCGGCACGAGCAGCAGGGCGCCGAGCAGCAGCACCGCACCGGCGGCGACGAAGCCGCGGTCGGTCCGGCGGAGCGTCCGCTGGAGGAGCCCGGCGTAACCGTTCTTCAGCCAGCGAAGCAGCGGAGCGTCGCGCCGCTCGAGCGACGATCCGCGCAGGAGGACCGAGGCGAGCGCCGGCGCGACGGTCAGCGCCACCAGGAGCGATGCGGCCACGGCGACGACGAGGGCGATGGCGAGCGGCTCCACCAGGGCGCCCGGGCGGCCGCCGACGACGAACAGGGGCACGACCGTCAGGAGGATGATCGCGGTGGCGTAGGCCAGCGGGCCCCGAAGCTCCGCGGAGGCGTCCGCCACGACCCGCCGGATGGAGTCCGGGCCGCCCGCCTCGCGCCGCTCGCGCAGGCGCCGCCAGACGTTCTCGACGCCCGTGACGGCGTCGTCGACGACGACCCCGACCGCGAGCGCGAGGCCCGCCAGCAGCATCGCGTTCAGCGTCTGTCCGAGGAGCGTGAGCACGAGTCCGGCGGTGACGAGGGAGAGGGTGATCGAGGCGACGCCGATCAGCGCGATGCGCCACTCGAAGAGCAGCGCGAAGAGCACCAGCGCGATCAGGAGGCCCCCGATCACCAGCGCCAGCGTGACGTTGTCGATCGCGGACTCGATGAAGCTCGCGGGCCGGTAGACGGTCTGGTCGATGTCGACGCCCGAGAGTCCGGGCCGCAGGGCGTCGAGCGCCTTCTCCACGCCCCGCGTCACCTCGAGGGTGTTCGCGCCCGGAAGCTTCTCCACGACCATCATGAGGCCGGGGATGTCGGCCACCACGGCGTCGCCGATGAGGGGTTGATGGTCGATGACGACGTTGGCCACGTCGCCCAGGCGCAGCGCCCCGCCCTGGCTCCCGTCGACCGGCACCTGGGCGAGGCCCTCGGGCCGTGCGATGGGCAGGACGTGCCGCACCTGGAGCCGCTGGTTGGGGCTGTCGATGAACCCGCCGCTGCCCGGCGTCGACGCCTCCAGGAAGCTCAGCGGCGACACCAGCTGCGCGTTGCCGGCGGTCCTGATGACCTGGGCCAGCGACACGCCGCGCGAGCGCAGCCGCTCCGGGTCCACCTGCACCTGCAGCTGGTGCTCCCGCTGTCCCCAGATGGCGACGTTCGCTACGCCGGGAACGCCCAGCAGGCGCGGCCTGATCGACCAGCGCGCGAGCACCGAGACGTCGATCAGCGACAGCTCGCGCGAGGAGAGCCCGATCATCATGACCCGGCTCGAGGAGGAGAGCGGCTGCAGCATGGCCGGCGGCTTCGAGACCCTGGGCAGCAGGTTCGCGCGGATGAGCCGCTCCTGCACGAGCTGGCGGGCCGCTGCCAGGTCGGTGCCCGGCTCGAAGACGAGCGTCACCGAGGAGAGGCTCGGAGCGGACTCCGAGCGGATGGTCTCGATGCCCGCCACCCCATTGAGGAGCTGCTCCTCCAGCGGACCGGTGATGAGCTGCTCCACCTCGGCCGGCGAGAGCCCGAGCGCCTCGGTCTGGATCTCGATGTAGGCGGGCGTGAACTCGGGCAGGACGTCCGCGGGCGCGTCCCGCAGCTGCACGATGCCGAGGACCATCACGGCCGCGGCGACGCCGAGGACGAGGAGCCGGAACCTCAGGCTCCAGGCGACGAGCCTGCGCATCACGGCAGCGTGCCTCCCTGCGCGAGGTGCGCAGCTCTGGTGTGACGACGACGTGCGGGACGACTGTGCCGGCCCCTCCCGGACCCCTCCAACCCCCCCGCGTATAGGCGCCGCCCGGGTGTTCGTCCGGTTTCCGAGAACGGGTCCTCAGGAAGGCCCGAGGCCACTGTCAGAGGGCGTCGGAGCGGCATCGCGCGCGGTCTCCTCGGTCGACGAAAACGCTGATCAGCAGCGGTCCCAGACGGTGCCGACAAGCTCCCGGCGGGGCCGCCCTCGAAGGCCGTGCGGATCGTGGGCACGGCTGTCTCGGGCAGCCCGGCCCGACCGTCGCAGCGGCTGCGCGCGACCGGCAATCAGGGCGACTCGCCATCTTGGTCGGGGGCGGACACCCACGTGCCGGTGCACGAAGTCCCCGTGCACCCACCCGATGGGGGAGGGGCGCCGCACGAGGCGCGGCCGGCCATCCCCAGCGCGGTCGCGTCGGGACATTGCAAGTAAGCACTTGCTAACATGCCCGCCGCAGTGAATCCGCCATCCCCCCTCGCACCGTCTCCCGAGCCGCGGCCGCGCGTGGCCGGCCCGGCGCGGCGCGCGTCGATCCTCGCGGTGGCCCGCCGGCTCTTCGCCCACCAGGGCTACCACGGCACCTCCACCAGCGAGATCGCACGGGGGGCCGGCTGCGCCGAGGTGATCCTCTACCGCCACTTCCGCTCCAAGCAGGCCCTCTTCGCGGCCGCGCTCGCCGACGGGGCCCATGTGATCAAGGGACGCCTGGAGGAGGCCATCGCGCTGGGCGGCGACGACCCCTTCGGCGCGCTCGCCCCCGCCTACGCGCGGCTGGCCGAGGACCCGGCGGTGCCGGAGGTGCTGCGCATGCGCTCCCTCGCCGTGACGATGGTCGACGAGCCGGAGGTACGGGCCACGCTGGAGGAGCTGTCCGGCGGCTTCCGGGCGACGCTCGCAGACGCGGTGCGCGCGAGCCAGGCCAACGGCCACATCAGTGCAGACGTGGCGCCGGAGGACGTCGTCGCGCTCTTCGCCGGCATCGGCTTCCTCGCCGCCTTCGACTGCGCCGTGTACGGCCCGGCCGCGCTGCCCCGCCTCGCCCCCGCCGCCGAGACGCTGGTCGGGCTGCTCCGTCCCCCGCCGACCCCGACCGCACGGGAGGCTCCATGACCGCCCGGGCCCCCCGCCACGAGTGGTGGACGCTCGCCGCCATGTGCTTCGGCCTGTTCATGATCATGCTGGACACCACGATCGTGAACGTGGCGCTGCCCGCCATCCAGCAGCAGCTTCACGCGTCGCCGGCCACGCTCGAGTGGACGATCAACGCGTACGTGCTGTCGTTCGCCGTCCTGATCCTGCTCGGCGGCAAGCTCGGCGACCGCTTCGGCCGCAAGCGGATCTTCCTGCTCGGCCTCGCGATCTTCACGGTCATGTCGGCCGCCTGCGCGCTCTCGCCCTCGGCCGGCTGGCTGGTCGCCTTCCGCGCCGGACAGGGCGTGGGCGGCGCGCTCATGAACCCGCTCTCGCTGTCCATCCTGGTCGCGACCTTCGACCGGCGGCGCCTCGGCACCGCCATCGGCGTCTGGGCCGGCATCTCGGCGCTCGCGCTGGCGGTCGGGCCCGTGATCGGCGGCGTGCTGGTGGAACACGTCGACTGGTCGGCCGTGTTCTGGATCAACGTGCCGATCGGCATCCTGGGAGCGCTCGTGACGCTCTGGGCGGTGGCCGAGTCGCGCGACCCCGGCGCGCTGACGCTCGACCTGCCGGGGGTGGCGCTCGTCACGGGGGGCCTCTTCTGCATCGTGTGGGGCCTCATCGAGACGACCTCCCACGCCTGGACGTCCACCTTCACGCTCGGCTTCCTGGGCGGCGGCCTCGTCCTCATGGCCCTCTTCGTGGCCTGGGAGCGGCGCGCGAGCTCGCCGATGATCCCGCTCGGGTTCTTCAGGCGGCCCGATTTCAGCGTCCCGAACATGGTGGTGGCCTTCGTGGGCCTCGCGATGTTCGGGGTCATCTTCTTCATCACCCTCTACTTCCAGAACGTGAAGGGATGGTCGCCCATCGAGGCCGGCGTGCGGACGCTGCCGCTGACGGTGATGGTGATCGCCATCGGGCCGCTCGCCGGCAAGCTCCAGCGCCGCTTCTCGGCCCGGTCCCTGATGACCGCCGGAATGCTCCTGACGACCGGCGGCCTCGCCGGGCTGAGCCAGGTCCAGGTCGACTCCTCCTACACCGCGATCTGGCCCTTCTACGTGATGATGG